>CAXTRP010000171.1:0-6726 GCA_964246615.1 uncultured Caulobacteraceae bacterium
CGCACCGCGCCGGCCAGCATGTTCCCGCTCCACGCGCAGACGGACAGGGTGGGGTGGGCCGTGACGCCTTCGCGCAACCGCTCAGCGGTCTTGGCGAACCGGCCGGGACCAAAGGCGCGATCGATCAGGGCGTCCACACCCGCGCGGTCCTCGGCACGCTCGGCGGCGAAGCGGACGCAGGGAGCGTCGGGCGGCCCTGGCGCACGGGCGCACGTCTCAGGCGACAGGGCGATCATCGGGGTCCGTCAGGGCGGTGCAGGGCTGCGGGCGGGCTTCTCTGATAACTGCGACGCCCTGCGTCAATACGCGTTGCGCCAGGAGTGGGCGGCGGCCATGCTGCAGCACACCATGGATTCCCCCGCCCACCCCTCACCCACGGTTTTTCGTTACCGGGCGTACAGCCTGTTCTGGGCCTCAAGGGTGTTCACCACCCTGGCGGTTCAGGCGCAAAGCATCACCATCGGCTGGCAGGTCTATACGGTGGCGCGCCGCACCACGGGCGTGGAGCAGGGCGCGTTCCTGGTGGGCATGGTGGGGTTGGCGCAGTTCCTGCCCCTGTTCGCGCTGACCTTTGTGGCGGGCGCCATCGCCGACCGGCAGGATCGGCGCGTCATCATACTGGCCTGCTTGGCGCTGGAGATCGTCGCCGTTCTGGCCCTGGCCGCCCTGGCGCTCCACCCGCAGGCCAGCCTCCTGCCCATCTTCGCCATCTCGTCGGTGTTCGGGGCCTCCCGCGCCTTCCTCTCGCCGGCCCAGGGAGCGATGGGGCCGATGCTGGTGCCGCGCGAGATGTTGCCGCGCGCCATCGCCTGGAACTCGCTGGGCTATCAGAGCGCCGCGATCATTGGACCTTGGGTCGGCGGCGCGCTTTGCGCCGTCTCGCCGCTGGCGGCCTATCTCGGTTCGGCGGGGCTTTACGCGGTGGCGGTGGGTTGCCTGCTGATGCTGAAGGCGCAGACGCGGCCCGCACCGTCCGCCAGCTCGCAGATGGAGCTGATCGCCGAAGGGCTGCATTACGTGTGGAGCAACAAGATCGTGTTCGGGGCGATCTCGCTCGACCTGTTCGCGGTGCTGCTGGGCGGGGCTACGGCGCTGCTGCCGGTCTATGCGCGCGACGTGCTGGTGGTGGGCGCGCACGGCTTCGGGGTGCTCCGCTCCGGACCGGCGATCGGGGCGGCGCTGATGGCGGTGGTGCTCAGCCGCTGGCAGATCCACCGTCACGCCGGGCGCTGGATGTTCGCAGGGGTCGCAGCGTTCGGCGTCGCCACCCTGGTGTTCGCCGTGTCCAAGCTGCTGTGGGTGTCGGTGGTGGCGCTCGCGGTGCTTGGGGCGGCCGACATGATCTCGGTCTATGTCCGAAACACCCTGATCCAGATCGTGACGCCGGACGCCATGCGCGGCCGGGTCTCCGCGGTTTCCACCCTGTTCATCGGCGCCTCAAACGAACTCGGCGAGTTCGAAACCGGGATCGTGGCGCGCCTGATCGGCCCGGTGGGCGCGGCGCTGTTCGGCGGCTTCGGATCGTTGGGGATCACGGGCGTCTGGGCGAAGCTGTTCCCGGCGTTGCGGGACGCGGACAGGCTGGATAACCCCGACGCTTAGCGTTGAGCTCTCAACGGCTGCTTATCTCAATCGGAGTGTTCTGAACCTTGCCAGCTCCACGCTACGACTTCGCCTCCGACAACACCGCCGGCGCCGCGCCCGAGGCGCTGCAGGCGCTGGTGGAGGCCAATGACGGCTACACCTCCGGCTACGGGACCGACACGGTCAGCGCCCGGGCGGCGGATGCGGTGCGCGCGCGGCTGGATGCGGACGCCGACGTGCGCTTCGTGGCGTCGGGCACCGCGGCCAACGCCATCGCGTGTGCGGCGCTGTGCCGGCCGTTCGAGGCGGTGCTCTCCCATCGTCACGCTCACATCCAAACCGACGAGACCGGCGCGCCCGGCTTCTTCGGCCATGGCCTGGGCCTGATCGGCCTGGAAGGCGCCTCGGGCCGCATCGACCCGGCCTCGCTGGCGGCGGCCCTGGGGCTTCCTGAAGCCTCCTACCGCCAGTCGCCGGCGGCGCTGTCGCTCACCAACGCCACCGAGTACGGCACGGTCTACACCGCCGAGGCCATCGGCGCGCTGGCGGCTCAGGCCAAGGCGCACGGGTTGCCAGTGCACCTGGATGGGGCGAGGCTCGCCAACGCCGCCGCCTCGGGGTTCGACCTGAAGGCGCTGCCGGCGCTTGGCGTCGACATCCTGGTGATGGGCGGGACCAAGGCCGGCATGCCGCTGTCCGAAGCCGTGGTGCTATTCAATCCCACCCTGTCGCGCCGCTTCGACGCGCGGCTGAAGCAGGCTGGCCAGCTGCCGTCCAAGGGGCGCTTCCTGGCCGCGCCCTGGGTTGGCATGCTCGGGGCCGAAGACGCCTGGACCACCCGCGCCGCCCACGCCAACGCCATGGCGCGCAAGCTCGCCGCCTCGATGCCCTTTCCCGTCGCCCATCCGGTGGAGGCCAATGGTGTGTTCGTCACCATGGGCGAGCCGGCGCTGCAGCGGCTGAAGGCGCTTGGCTGGAACGTCTACCGCTTCACCGACGGGACGGTGCGCTTCATGTGCTCCTGGGCCACGACCGAGGCGGCGGTGGAGGAGATCGGCGAGGCGCTCAGCCAGATCGGCTGAAGCCGATGTCGGCCTCGAGCGACCACGGGCCGCCGAGATAGCGCCAGACGAGCACGCCGACGCCCTGCACGGCGAAAGGCTGGAAGCTGTCCTGTAGAGACTCGATGAGGGCGCGCGCCAGGATAGGCTCCACCTTGTTCTGCACCGTGACGTGGGGGCGAAAGCCTTGGCGGTCCTGCGGGGTCAGGTGCTCGGCCCAGGCGTGGGCCAGCTGCGCACGCCAGCTTTTCAGCTCCGCCCCGGCGATCTCGAACGCCGTCCCCCGCCCAAGCTTGCGCAGGCCCGTGCATTGCAGCGCCAGCGCCGCCGCCGGGAGACTGGCCACCAGGTCGGCGGTGATCGCCTCCAGCCGCTCGCCGGGCAGGTGGTGGAACAGCGTCAGGTGCGCCGGGATGTGGTTCAGGGCGGGCGGGAAGTGCGTCCGGCGCAAGGTGTTGAAACGCTCGAAGCTCTGCGGGTCGAGCTTCAGGGTCAGAATCAGCGGTTCGTCGGCCATGACGGGCCAACGCATGGAGTGGCGGCGTGGCCCCTTGTCGGCTTGCGCCCTTTGCCGCAAACCGTAGCCGTACGGACATCTCCGCCAGCTGAGCGTGCGCCTTGCCAGACTCCCACGTTCGCCGAGACATCGGCCCGCTGTCGCTCATGCTGACGGGCCTGGGCTCCATCATCGGCTCGGGCTGGCTGTTTGGGGCGTGGCACACCGCTCAGCTGGCCGGCCCCGGCGCGGTCTACGCCTGGATCCTGGGCGCGGTGATCATCGCCATCATCGCCACGGTGTTTGTCGAGCTGGGCGCCATGTTCTCCGAAACCGGCGGCATGGTGCGCTATGGCTACTATTCGCACGGAACGCTGGTGGGGTTCGTGGCCGGCTGGTCCAACTGGATCGCGGTGGTTTCGGTTATCCCGGTGGAGGCCGAAGCCTCGGTCCAGTACATGGCGTCGTGGCCTTACGCCTGGACGCACGGCCTCTACAACGGCCACGAGCTGAGCACGACCGGACTGGCGCTGGGAGCGCTGCTGGTGGTCGGCTACTTCATGCTGAACTACTGGGGCGTGAAGCTGTTCGCCAAGACGAACGCGGGCATCACCGCCTTCAAGCTGATCATCCCGGCGGCCACGGGCGTTGCGCTGATCGCGGCGGGCTTCCACCGGGCCAACTTCAGCGTCGGCCTGCATGCCGGCTCGCGCGAGCCGCTGAACGTGGCGGCCATCCTCGCCGCCACCGCCACCAGCGGCATCGTGTTCAGTTTCAACGGCTTCCAGAGCCCCATCAACCTGGCGGGTGAGGCCAAGAACCCCGCGCGCAATGTGCCGCTGGCGGTTTTCGGCGCCATCGCCATCGCCACCGTCGTCTACATCCTGCTGCAGGTGGCGTTCGTGGGCGCGACACCGCCAGACACGCTGAAGAACGGCTGGTCGGCGGTGAACTTCTCGTCGCCCTTCGCCCAGCTGGCGCTGGCCCTGAACCTCAACTGGCTGGCCCTGCTGCTATACGCCGACGCCTTCGTGAGCCCCAGCGGCACCGGGGCCACCTACACCGCCACCACAGCGCGGATGATCTACGCCATGGAGAAGAGCGGCTCGCTGCCCAAGGTGTTCGGCCACATTAACTCGGCCACGGGCATTCCGCGGCCAGCCATGTGGTTGAACCTTGTGGTGTCGTTCCTCTTCCTGTTCTTCTTCCGGGGCTGGGGGCCTCTGGCGGCGGTGATCTCGGTGGCCACCATCGTGGCCTACCAGATCGGCCCGATCGCGGTGGGGTCGCTTCGGCGCACCGCGCCAGACCTGAAGCGGCCGTTGCGCACGCCCATCCTGCCGGTGTTCGCGCCTACGGCCTTCATCCTCTGCACGCTCCTCCTCTACTGGGCGCGCTGGCCGCTCACCGGCGAGGTGATCCTGCTGATCCTGGTGGCCGCGCCCATCTATGTCTGGGCGGAGTGGAAGCACGGCTGGAAGGACTTCGGCCAGCACCTGAAGGGCGCCTGGTGGCTAATCGCCTACCTGCCGTCCATGGCGCTGGTCTCCGCCCTCGGCAGCCATCAGTTCGGTGGGCTGGGGCTGATCCCGTATGGCTGGGACCTGGGCTTTGTGGCCCTGATGGGCCTGGGTTTCTACAAGTGGGGCGAGATGGCCGGCTGGCGTACGCCCGCTATCCTGAAGCACGAGCAGGGCGCCGGAGACGAGGCGGAGCTGTTCTGAGGCTGCCGCAACCAGCCGCAGCCGCTAGGAGGGTGGAGCCGCGTGGATCGCGCCGATGTGGCGCTGCACGATCAGGTGCGTCTCAACGCCGAACGCCTTGAACGCAGGGCTTCCGCCATCCGCCGCCTCCTTGGCGAACGCCGCGCCGTCGCCCGCATGCAGGGTGTCCATCTCCTTCATGTAGGCGGCGTCGAAAGCCGGACCCGACAGCGTTCCCAGCCGATCGAGCTTGCCCTGGAACTCCGCGTTCGCCTTGGAAGCGACAGCCAGCCCCTCGCTGGCGCAGATCGCCTTCAGCTTGTCGCCGACCAGGGTGTGGTCGTGCACCTCCATAGATCCGAAGTCGCGGATGTCTTGGGTCGAGCCTTTCTGCTCGGCGAGTTTGCCCGCCGCCACTTCAAACATGCCGCCTTGCGAAACCTTGGCCACAAACGCCCGGTCCGCCGCCGAAGGCGTCGCGGCGTCGGCGTGGCTGGCCGCCAGCAATCCCAGCGCCGTCGCCGCAATGATCAGCTTCATGTCCATCTCCCCGAAAGCCTTCCGGTAGTGCGCGCCCGGCCTGTACGTTCCAGGGCCGCCACATGACGCCGCCAGAGAGTGAGCCTCGTCCCGCAAGCAGCCGTTCAGTTTCGCATGGCTTGCCTGAGCGGCTCCGCGCGCTATGTGCAGGCGCATGGAGCTGATCGGCATCACCGCGGCGCTGAGCGCGATCATCGCGCTGCGCTATCTGGTGGTGGCTGCGGGCCTCTACGCCCTGCTCTGGCGGCGCGGCGAACCGCGGCTTGGGGCGCTCCGGCTCAACACACGCGCACCCACCCGGGCCGGCGTGATGCACGAAATGCGCGCCTCGCTGGTCTCCTCGCCCATCTACGCGCTTCCCGCCGCCGTCGCGCTGCAGGCGTTTCGCCACGGGCGGGGGCTGCTCTACGCCGACCCGCTGCGCTACGGCCTGTGGTGGCTACCGGCGAGCGCGGTGATCTATCTCCTGGTGCAGGACGCCTACTACTACTGGACCCACAGGGCGCTTCACCAGCGATGGGCTTTCGCCTGGGCGCACAGGGGCCATCACCTGTCGAGGGAGCCGACGCCTTTCGCCTCCTTCGCCTTCGACGCTGCGGAGGCGGCGGCGACCGCCTGGGTCCTGCCCGCGCTCACCTTTCTGGTGCCGCTCAACCTTGAGGTGGCGCTGGGTTTGCTGACCCTGATGACCCTGTCGGCGCTGTTCAATCATTGCGGCTTTGAGGTGTGGCCGCAGGCCTGGGTGCGTGGACCGGTAGGGCGATGGCTGATTACGGCGACCCATCACAGCCTCCACCACACACGTCTTCGATCCAACTACGGCCTGTACCTGCGCGCCTGGGATCGCTGGATGGGCACCGACGCCATGCCGCCCCTGGTCGCCGAACGGCCAAAGGACGGGAACCAGCCCCGCCTGGAGGCGGCGTGAGCGAGCCTGCGTCGCTGCAGCGTCTGCTGGCCATCATGGCGCGGCTGCGCGATCCCGTCGCCGGCTGCCCCTGGGACCTTGAGCAGACCTTCGCCACCATAGCGCCCTACACGTTGGAGGAGGCCTACGAGGTCGCCGACGCCATCGAGCGGAACGACCTGTGCGACCTGAAGGAGGAGCTGGGAGACCTTTTGTTGCAGGTGGTCTTCCACGCCCGGATCGCCGAGGAGCAGGGTTCTTTCGCCTTCGAGGACGTGGCCGCGGCGATCTGCGACAAGATGGTGCGCCGCCATCCCCATGTGTTCGGCGACGCCGCTTTCGAGACCCAGCAGGCGCAGTCCGCGTCCTGGGAGGCGATAAAGGCTTCTGAGCGCGCCGCCAAGGGGCCTGGACGCGCCGGCGTGCTCGACGATG
>CAXTRP010000172.1:0-5773 GCA_964246615.1 uncultured Caulobacteraceae bacterium
GGACTACGCCCGGCGCAACAACGTCACCCAGATCGTGCTCGGCAAGTCGCGGGCGCGGCGGGCGGATTTCCTGTTTGGCCGGGACCTGTCCCGGGCCCTGCTGAGCCGCTCGGGCGGCGCGGCCCTGCACTTCATCACCGAAGGCGCGCCGGACGCGGGCGGCCCCGCGCCCGCCCTGAAGAGCGGTCCCGCGGGGCGGGACTGGCCGGGCTATGTCTTCGCCGCCGCCCTGGTGGCTGTGGCGACGCTGGTCTCCGCCGGGCTGGACCGGCTGTCCTCCAGCGCCAACCTGGCCATGATCTATCTGCTGAGCGTGCTGGTCAGCGGGGTGCTGAACGGCCTGCGTCCGGCGCTCGCCGCTGCGGGCCTGTCGATCCTGGCCTACAACTTCCTGTTTCTGTCGCCGCGCTTCTCGCTGGTGATCGGCCATGCGGAGGACGTGATCACCTTCGCCATCTTCCTGGCCGTGGCGGGGGTGACGGGGTGGCTGTCCGGCCGGGTGCGCGACCAGGCCAGGCTGAGCGCGCGCCGGGCGTCCATCGTCACCACCCTGCTGGCGGCGAGCCGCAGGTTGTCGGGGGCCGCAGACCGCGATGGGGCGGCCCGGGCGCTGGCCGAACAGGCGTCCGCCGCCTGCGGGTCGTCTGCCGTCGTGCTGTTCCAGAAGGGCGATGATCTTGCGCTCGCCGCCAGCGCGCCCGATCCCACCGTCTTGTCCACCGGAGCCATGAGCGCAGCGCGCTGGGCCTGGGAACGCCGGGAGCCTGCGGGCGCCGGCACCGGGACGTTGCCGCAGGTCGGCTGGACCTTCCGTCCCCTGGTGGGCGTACGCGGACCGGCGGGCGTGGCGGGGTACGGCGCCGCACCGGACCGCACCACCGACGAGGAGCGGCTCCTGAGTGCGCTGCTGGACCAGGGTGCGGTGGCGATCGAGCGCGCCGCCTTGGCGGCCGAACAGGCTGAGACCGTCGCCTCGCGCCGCTCGGACCAGCTGCGCACCGCCTTGCTGAACTCCATCAGCCACGACCTGCGGACACCTTTGGCCACCGTGATGGGGGCCGCCACAACACTGATCGACTACGGCCCGCAGCTGAAGGGCGAGGTGCGCGCGGACCTGCTCGAAAGCATCCGCGAGGAGGCGGAGCGGCTGAACCGCTACATCGGCAACCTCTTGGACATGACCCGGCTGGAGGGCGACGCGCTGAACCCCCGCCGCCAGCTCACCGACGTCCGAGACGTGCTCTGCGCCGCCATCGAGCGGGTGGACCGGCGGCTCGGCGGCCGGGCGCTGGCGCGCGACTTCCCGCCCAGCCTGTCCTTCGTGGAGCTGGACCCCGCATTGCTGGAGCAGGCGGTGGTCAACATCTTGGAGAACGCCATCGCCTACAGCCCGCCCGACACCCCCATAGAGGTGGCCGCCTACGAGGACCGGCACAACGTGGTCGTCAGCATCGAGGACGAGGGCAAGGGCATCCCGGCGCCGGAGCTGGAGCGCGTGTTCGACCGCTTCCGCCGCATCGAGGAGAACAGCGACCGCGCCGGCGGCGAGCGCGGCAAGGGCGTTGGCCTCGGGCTGTCGATCTCCAAGGGG
The DNA here is from genome assembly GCA_964246615.1 of uncultured Caulobacteraceae bacterium. Lineage (GTDB taxonomy): Bacteria > Pseudomonadota > Alphaproteobacteria > Caulobacterales > Caulobacteraceae > CAHJWH01. The sequence goes on from CAXTRP010000172.1 coordinate 1,592, forward strand.
TTCGTGGAGGCCATGGGCGGGCGCATCGCCGCCGCCAGCCCGATCCACGGCGACGCCACAGCCGGAATGCGCGGCACCCGCATCCTCATCAGCCTGCCCAAGACCACGCCAACCAGCCACATGCTGCTCTGAACGCCGTCCATGTCCATCAAGCCCCGCATCCTGGTCGTCGACGACGAACCCCAAATCCACCGCTTCCTCGCCCCAGCGCTGACGGCGGCGGGCTACGAGCCCATGCAGGCGACGAGCGGCGAGGAGGGGCTGGCGCTGCTGGCGACCCGCTCACCCGATGCGCTGATCCTGGACCTCGGCCTGCCCGACATGGACGGCCAGGTGGTGCTGGAACGCGCGCGCACCTTCTACGCCGGCCCGGTGCTCATCCTGTCGGCCAGGGACCGGGAGATCGAGAAGATCAACGCGCTCGATCTCGGCGCCGACGACTATGTGCAAAAGCCCTTCGCTGTGGGCGAACTGCTGGCGCGGCTGCGCGCGGCCATGCGCAACAAGCTGGTACAGCAAGGCTCCGAGGCGATCGTGCGCGTGCAGGACCTCGAGATCGACCTCGTCCGCCACACGGTGCAGCGGGCGGGCGTCTGGGTGAAGCTGACGCCGCGGGAGTACGACGTGCTGGCCCAACTGGTGAAGGCGGCCGGCCGGGTGGTGACCCACCGCCAGCTGTTGATCCACACCTGGGGTCCCGCCCACGCCGACGACGTGCCGTACCTGCGCATCGTCATGCAGCACCTGCGCCAGAAACTGGAGGTCGATCCCGCCAACCCCAGGCTGCTGCTCACCGCAGTCAGCTCCGGCTACACCTTCGCCGCGTAGGCGCGAATTGCTTCCGACCCAGCGGGCGACCGGGCGGCTGCAAGAAGCGCGGAGCGCCTAGAGCTCCGTCACCATGAGCTGCTGCTCCATGGCCGGCAGGCATCCGCGCGCCTCGGCATAGCTCTCGAACCCTACGGTCCTGGCCATGGCGTCCAGGGCGTCGTCCAGGTTGCTGGCGAAGAAGCGGCCGAGTTCTTCGCCGGACGCCATGTTGAAGATGTTGAAGACGCTCATCAGACTCTCCCACGGTTGACGTCTGGGAGAGGATAGACGCTAAGCATGAACGTCCTCCGAAGTTGTGCAGCCTTATGGCTCCGTTAACTCCGCAGGTCTGCAATGGCGGGGCCGAGGGTCAGAGGGTCGGCATCGCGCCGCGTTGGTCTCCGGCGCCGGTTTCGGAGCGTGCTTGAGAATGGGCCAGATCGCAGGCGTGCTGCACAGCGCCACCGCTTATTCCCTGTTCGTGCTGGCCACCACGGCGGTCGGCTGGTGGAGGACCCGCTGGGCGGTGCGCATCTGCAGTTGCTTGCTGCTGCTGTCCTGGGCGGTGAACATACTGGTCGCCCCGCGGATCAGCATCTTCGATCTGACGGAGACCTATTCGCGGCTGCACTGGTGCATCGGCGTTGCCGCCATCATCCTGCTCTTCCGCAGCGGCGCCCTCTGGCTTGCGGTGCTCGCCGGCATCGACCTGGTGCAGTTCGCCCTGCACTTCGCCGTCTTCACCCTGGTCAGCGAGCCCGGCCTGGATTCCACGGCGAGCTACAGAACGGCCATCGCCGTCTGCTTCACCCTGCAGCTCGGCTGCATCTGGATGGCGCACAGCCCCTGGGGCCGCTGGTGGCCGCCGTCATGGCGGCCGTCGGACCTCTTCGTTCCCGAGATCGACGACGTCGCCGAGAACGGCCTGATCTCTACCCCGATCAGCCGTTGATCCAAGGCAGGCGGCGCGTTCGAGCCCCTTGCCTTGTGCTCATTCCAAGCATAACTAATTGATGACGGACATGGCCAGTCCATGTCTTCAGCCCAGAAATGCTCACAAAGAGCATAAGGCTAGGAAGCGCGCATGACCTTCGCCCTCGCCTCGCGAACTGCACCGCTCATCCCGCCTCCAGGCGGAGTGACAACGCCGCGCATGGCGCACGCCGCCGCCCTCTACAGCCGGGTGCGCGGCCACATCCCCAAGTTCGAGTGGGACAGCTTCGCCGACGACGCCTCGGCCATCGAGCGGCTGAAGCTTGAGCGCGACGCCATCGTGCTGGCGCACAACTACCAGACTCCGGAGATCTTCCACGGGGTCGCCGACATCGTGGGCGACAGCCTGGCTCTGGCGCGGGAAGCCACGACGACCTCGGCCTCGGTGATCGTGCTGGCCGGCGTGCACTTCATGGCCGAGACCGCCAAGATCCTGAACCCATCCAAGACCGTGCTGATCCCCGACGCTCGCGCCGGCTGTTCGCTGGCCGACAGCATCACCGCCGCCGACGTCCGCGCGCTCAAGGCCGCCCATCCCGGCGTGCCGGTCGTCACCTATGTCAACACCTCCGCCGAAGTGAAGGCGGAGACCGACGTCTGCTGCACCTCCGGCAACGCCCGCAAGGTGGTGGAGAGCGTCACGCGCGAGTGGGGCGTGAACCGGGTGATCATGATCCCGGACAAGTACCTCGCCGCAAACATCGGGGCCGAGACCGGGATCGAGATGATCACCTGGGACGGCGCCTGCGAGGTGCACGAGCGCTTCACCCCCGCCGACATCGCCGAGTACCGTGACGCCATGCCGGGCGTGGCCGTGCTCGCCCACCCGGAATGCCCGCCGGAGGTGGTGGCGGCGGCGGACTATTCGGGATCGACGGCGGGCATCGCCGACTACATCGCGATCCGGAAGCCGGCCAAGGCGGTGCTGATCACCGAATGCTCCATGGCCGACAACATCGCCGCCCTTAACCCGCAGACCGAGTTCCTGCGGCCCTGCAATCTCTGCCCGCACATGAAGCGGATCACCCTGGGGGGCATTCGCCGTTCGCTCGAGACCCTGACCACCGAGGTGTTGGTGGACCCCGCCGTCGCTGGGCGCGCGCGCCTCGCGGTGGAGCGGATGCTGGCCATCTGAGGGAGGCGGGGATGACGGTGCATCGAGACGGCCGGCCCATCGTCATAGGCGCTGGCGTCGCGGGCTTGAGCACCGCGCTCCGTCTGGCCGAGCACGGGCCGGTGACTGTGCTCTGCTCGGCCGACCTGGGCGAGCAGGCCGCGTCGGCATGGGCCCAGGGCGGGGTGGCGGCCGCGGTCGGCGTCGACGACAGCCCGCGGCTGCACGCCGAAGACACCCTGGCCGCCGGCAACGGCCTCTGCGCGCCGGACGCCACCTCGCGCATAACCGCCGAGGGGCCGCGCGCGGTGGAGCGGCTGATCGAGCTCGGCGCCCGCTTCGACCGGGACGCTTCGGGCGCGCTCAAGCTCGGGCTGGAGGCGGCGCACAACCGTCGGCGCATCGTGCACGCGCAAGGTGACGGCACCGGGCGCGAGGTCCTGCGCACCCTGATCGACGCCGCCCGATGCAACCCCGCGATCACGGTGCTGCAGCGGACCAGCGCCCACCGCCTGCTGCTGGACACTCAAGGCGCGGTGGCGGGGGTGCTGGCGAGCGACGCCTCGGGCGCGCCCCTGACGCTGCACGGCGGCGCGGTGGTGCTGGCGACCGGCGGCCTCGGCGGGCTCTACGCCCACACCACCAACCCGGCCGGTGCGCTCGGTCGCGGGCTGGCCATGGCGGCGCGGGCGGGCGCGGCGCTCACCGACATGGAGTTCGTGCAGTTCCATCCCACAGCGCTCGACGTGGGCCTGGACCCCATGCCGCTGGTGAGCGAGGCGGTGCGCGGCGAAGGCGCATGGCTCGTCAACGACCGGGGAGAGCGCTTCATGGCCGACCATCCCCGCGCCGAGCTGGAGCCCCGCGACGTGGTCGCCCGGGCCGTCTGGGCGCAGCTGGTGGAGGGCCGGCGCGTGTTCCTGGACGCTGGCCGCTCCATCGGCGCGCAGTTCGCCGCGGCCTTTCCGTCCATCCATGCGTCGTGCCTCGCCGCGGGCGTGGACCCGGCGCGCGACCTGATCCCCGTCCGCCCGGCGGCGCACTACCACATGGGCGGCGTGGCGGTGGATGCGCACGGGCGCTCAAGCGTCGAGGGCCTTTGGGTCTGCGGCGAGGCGGCGTCCACCGGACTGCACGGCGCCAACCGGCTGGCCTCCAACTCGCTGCTGGAAGCGGCGGTTTGCGGCGAGGCGGTGGCGCGCGACGTGGCGGGCGCGGTGCGGCCCGACGCCAGGCCGGCGACGGCACCTTCCATCAGTTCCGCC
>CAXTRP010000172.1:5783-6662 GCA_964246615.1 uncultured Caulobacteraceae bacterium
GTGTTGGACCAGCACGCCGGGGTGTTGCGCGACGGGCCAGGGCTGCTCGCGGCGGCGCAAACGCTGCAGCCCCTGGCCCAAGGCGATGGCGCTGGGGCCGACGCCGCCCTGATCGGGCTGTTCATCGTCATCGGCGCCCTGGCGCGCGAGGAGAGCCGCGGCGGCCATTTTCGCACCGACTTTTCCAACCGGGCCGCTGCGGCGCTGTCCAGCCGGTTGATCCTGGCCGACATCTTCACCGATGCGTCCGTCGCGGCTGCGGCATGAGCGAGACGCGGGCAGCCGTGCCCCTCCCCGCCCCGCTGCCGTCGGTGATGGTCGAGCCTCTGGTGCGTGCGGCCTTGCTGGAAGACCTGGGCCGGGCGGGAGATCTGACGTCCGACGCCGTCATCCCGCCCCATGTCGCCGCCCGCGCGGTGCTGCAGGCGCGCGAGCCCGGCGTGGTGGCGGGGCTCGATCTGGCGGAAATGGCCTTTCGCCTCGCCGACCCGCGCCTGAGCTTCCAAGTGCTGAAGGGCGATGGCGCGCGCTTGCGGCCCGGCGACGACATCGCGGTGATCGAAGGCCCTGCGCGCGGCTTGCTGACGGGCGAGCGCGTGGCGCTGAACTTCCTCGGCCACCTCAGCGGGGTGGCGAGCGCCACCGCCACCATCGTCGACGCCATCGCCGGTACGAACGCCCGCGTGGTGGACACCCGCAAGACCATCCCCGGCCTGCGCGCCGTGCAGAAGCACGCCGTGCGGCTGGGCGGAGGGGCCAACCACCGCTTCGGGCTGGATGACGCCGTGCTCATCAAGGACAACCATATCGCCGTGGCCGGCGGCCTGACCACAGCGGTGGCGCGCGCCCGCGCCTATGTGGGCCACCTGGTGAAGATCG
>CAXTRP010000173.1:0-937 GCA_964246615.1 uncultured Caulobacteraceae bacterium
CGACCGCTCAGCGCATGTGAGCCGCCGGTCGCACCGCCCCTCAAAGCGCCGTCAAGCCTGCGCCGGACGGCTCGGCCCGCTCGGTCTCCCGGCGGGCCTGCAGGACCATGCCGCAGGCGGCGATCGCCGCCGCCCCTAAGGCCAGCCACCACTCCTGCCAAACCCCGAAACTGATCGCCCCGATGAGCAGGTAGACCGAACCCGTGGCGCAGGCCATCGCCGCCCAGACAGGGTCCAGCGGCGCCCATCGCGCCACCTTGTAGAACAGCCAGCCGAAGAACAACGCCCCCAACAGCGCCCCCGGCGCGCCGAGCTCAAGCCAAAGCTGCAGCGCCGCGTCATGCGGATGCATGGGGATGCGGGGCTCAAACGCACGGCTCGCGTCCAAGCCGTAGCCGAGCAGCGGGCGATGGGCGATCAGCCGGGAAGCGAAGCGCCAGATGTCCACCCGGATGTGCCAGGAGAGCTTGCCCACGTCGCCCGGCAGGTCGGGCGTGCTCACAGCGCCGTGGGGAAGGAACACCAGCGGCGCGGCGAGAACGTAGATCACCACCGCCGCCACGCACGCCCAGGCGCCGATGCGGGCGTTGACCCGCATGCCGGCGAACACCAGCAGCGAAATCAGCAACGCCGCCGCCGGCGCGTCCACGCCCAACACCAGCCCGCTCACAGCCGTCACCAGACCCACGATCACCGGCGCCGCCACGGGCACCCGCCTCCAGGTGAACAACGCCGCAGGCCAGAACAGCAGCGCCACCGCATAGCAGCCCCGCGCCGCGTTGCGCCGGGCGATGTCGGGCGTCACCGGCTTGCTGGACAAGGCGCCGAGCGCCGCGGTGATCCGGCCGTCGGCGAGCGCATCAAGCGTCAGAATCAGGGCCGCGCCGGCGGCCGTCCAGGCCAGCCATCTGAGCGCCCGGTCGCGCTGGTCAGGCTC
>CAXTRP010000173.1:947-6656 GCA_964246615.1 uncultured Caulobacteraceae bacterium
GAAGGCGCTGAACAGCACCAGTTCCAGGACGAGCTTGGGCGCGGTGAGCGCCTGCAGCTGGTTGTAGCTGTGCGGATGGGCCTGCAGCGGCGCCAGCGGGCTCCAGGCGAAACTCGCTACCGCCCAAGTCGTGAGAAGGGTCAGGAGGATCACCCCGATCGGCGGGAGCCGTAGTCGGACCACAAAGCTCAGCGCCGCCAAGCCGCCCGCAGCGCTTATGAGCGCCTCCCCCTCGTCGCCCAGATAGCCGACCGGCATGAACAGGGCGAACAGCACGATCATCAGCGCGCCGTACCAGCGCGGCGCACGCGCCGTTTCGAAGCTGAACGGCGGGGTGGCCTGGGCGGACGCCGCAGGCGAAGTGACGCTCAAAGAAGGCTCCGGAACGATGGCTGATGTCTTAAACTAGAGCATCGCGCCGAAAAGGGGAGACCGCGCGAGAAGTCCCGCCGGATCAGGCGCCGCAGCGCCGCGCTTGGCAACTCGGCGGCTGGCCGATACAGGCGGCCGGTCGCAGGCCCGCGGCGCGCCGTCCAGGTCAAGCCGTCGCCAGAGCCATGTGCGGGATCGCCGGGATCATCATGCGCGGGGGGGCGCCCGTCGACCGGCCGGCGCTGGAGCGGCTGGCGACGGCCATGCATCACCGTGGGCCGGACTCCTGCGGCTTCCACGTGGATGGAAGCGTGGGGTTGGTGGACACCCGGCTGGCCATCGTGGACGTGGAGGGAGGCCGCCAGCCGCTGTTCGCACCCGGCGGGGCGGGGCTGGTGGCGAACGGGGAAATCTACAACGCCCCAGAGCTGCGCACTGAACTCGGCGGCGTATTCAAGACCCTGTCGGACTGCGAGCCGGCCGTGCACCTCTATGAGCGGAGGGGCGTCGCGTACGCGGACGCGTTGCGGGGCATGTACGCCATCGCCATCCACGATCCGGCGACGGGGCGGGTGCTGCTGTCGCGCGACATGTTCGGCATCAAGCCGCTCTACTACGTGCAGACCGTGACCCTGTTCGCCTTCGCCTCCGAACCGCAGGCGCTGTTCGCCGCAGGACTGGCGCAGCCGTCGCTGCGCCAGGGCGCCACGTCGGAGCTGATGCAGCTGAAGCACGTGACGGGAGAGGCGACGATCTTCCGCGGCGTGGAACGCGTCGCGCCTGGCGAGACGCTGGTCCTCCAGGACGCGCAGATCGTTCAACGGCGGCGCATAGCGCTTCCCGCCCAAACCGACGGACGAGCGCGGCGCGCGCCAGCCCTTGCGCAGTTCGACGCGGTGATGGCCGACAGCGTGGCGGTGCACCTGCGCACCGACGTTCCCTACGGGCTGTTCTTCTCGGGTGGCGTGGACTCCACCATCCTGCTGCACCTCATGCGGCGGCTGTCGGCCACGCCGGTCCGTGTCCTGACCATCGGCTATGAGGGCTGTGACCCTGCCGACGAGAGCTTCGCAGCCTTGGTGCAGGCCAAGGCGCTCGGCGCCGAGTGCACGCGGGTGGAGATGGGGGCGGACGACTTCTGGCGACTGGCGCCGCAAGTGGCCGCCGCGGTGGATGACCCCACCGCCGACCCCGCCGTGCTGCCGACCTATGTGCTCGGCCGCGCGGCCCGCGCCGCCGGGCTGAAGGTGGTGCTTAGCGGCGAAGGCGCCGACGAGCTGTTCGGCGGTTACGCCCGCTACCGCCGCGCCACCGTGCCGCTGATCGGCGCGCGCGACAGCGACAAGCGAGGCGTGTTCGACGGCGACGCCGCGCTGGCGCATGCCTTCGCCGGCTGGTCGGCAGGCTTCGAAGCGATCGCCGCCGCCGCCCCTGGGCGCACCCGGCTGGACCGGCTGCAGGCGCTGGACGTGGAGGAGCGATTGCCCAACAGCCTTCTCCTAAAGCTCGACCGCTGCCTGATGGCGGCGAGCGTGGAGGGCCGCACGCCGTTTCTCGACCGCGAGGTCTGCGCCTTTGCAGCGAGCCTGCCCGAGCGCCTTCGCGCCAACCCACGTCACGGCAAGGTCCTGCTGCGCCACTGGCTGGCGGCGCATGCTCCCGAGACGCGGCCCTTCGCCCGGAAGCGCGGCTTCAACCCTCCGGTGGGCCGCTGGATGCACGACCGGCGGGAGTGTCTGGCTCCGCTCGTGGCCGCCCAGCCGGGGGTGGCGGCGTTCGCCAGGCCGGCGACGGTGGCTGCTGTGTTCGAGGCGGCAAGAGACGCGCCGCAGCCGGCCTGGAGCCTGCTCTACTACGCCCTATGGCACACGACCCGGATGCTGGGCCGCAGCGCCGAGGGCGACATTGGAACGGTGCTGCGGTCAAGCCAGGCCTAGTCCCCGCCCGGGAACCCAGCCGTCTGCCTCAGGGCTTCGGCCAGCACGATAGCCGAGGCCGTCACCACGTTCAGCGACCGGGCGCCCAGTCGCATCGGCACGCGCGCCCGGACCGCAGCCGCGGCATGCACCTCCGCAGGCGCGCCCGCACTCTCCCGGCCCACGAGCAGGGTGTCCTCGACGCGATAGTCGACATCGGTGTGGCGCACCGCGCCGGCGGTGGTCAGCAGCACCAGCCGACCGCCCGGGGAACACGCAGCAAGGTAGTCCGCCCACGAATCGTGGCGGCGCATTTCCACACCATCGGCGTAGTCCATCGCTGCGCGCCGCACCGCCTTGTCCAAAAACGGAAAGCCGCAGGGCTCGATCACGTCGAGCCCCACGCCCAAACAGGCGCACAGGCGCATGGCTCCCCCGAGGTTTTGCGGAATGTCCGGTTGAAAAAGCGCCAGTCGCATTCTAATCGGTCCCTGAAGCGCAACTGTAGGCGCGTAGCAAATCCCATGAGGCTGACGTGGTCGAGACGGCCAACGCCAATCCCAACGTTGAACACGGCCACAGCCCCAAGCCAGGCGACGAAGCCAGCCGCCGGGACTTCATCCACATCGCCGCGCTGGCGACTGTGGGCGTCGGCGCCGCGGCGGTCGTGTGGCCGTTCATCGATCAGATGAATCCATCTGCGGACACGCTTGCGCTGGCGTCGGTGGAGTACGACATCTCGAAGGTGCTGGTGGGATCCACGGCGTCCATCAAGTGGCGGGGCAAGCCCGTGTTCGTGCGCCACCGCACGCCCAAGGAGATCGCCGAGGCGGTCGCCGACGATCACGCGCCCATGCGCGAGCCCGCCACCGACGCCAGCCGCCACAAGCCCGGCAAAGCGGAATGGCTGATCCTGATCGGCGTCTGCACCCACCTCGGTTGCGTGCCCAACCTCGGGGGAACATACGGAGGTTGGCTCTGCCCCTGCCATGGCTCAGTCTACGATACCGCAGGCCGCATCCGCGCCGGCCCGGCGCCACTCAACCTTTTCCTGCCCGACTACGCGTTCCTGTCGCCCACCAAGGTCAAGATCGGCTGATCGCCGCAAGGCGGGTCAGAAGCAAACCATGAGCGGACATTCCACCTACGAACCGAAGACCGGGATCGAGCGCTGGCTCGACGCCCGCCTGCCTATCGTGCGGCTGGCTTACGACAGCTTCGTGGACTATCCGTCTCCGAAAAACCTGAACTACTGGTGGACGTTTGGTGGCATCCTCGCCTTCTGCCTGGGCGTGCAGATCATCAGCGGCGTGGTGCTGGCCATGCACTACGTGCCCAATAGCACCATGGCGTTCAACAGCGTCGAAGCCATCATGCGCGACGTGAACTTCGGCTGGATGCTGCGCTACATCCACGCCAACGGCGCCTCGATGTTCTTCCTGGCGGTCTACATCCACATCAGCAGGGGGCTCTACTACGGGTCCTACAAGGCGCCGCGGGAGGTGCTGTGGCTGCTCGGCTGCGTGATCTATCTTCTGATGATGGCCACCGCGTTCATGGGCTACGTGCTGCCCTGGGGCCAGATGAGCTTCTACGGCGCGGTGGTGATCACCAACCTGTTCTCGGCGCTGGACAGTGTGATACCGGGGCTCGGCACCGCCATCACCACTTGGCTGTGGGGCGGGTTCGCGGTGGACAACGCCACCCTGAACCGCTTCTTCGCCCTGCACTACCTGCTGCCGTTCATGATCGCCGGCGTCGTCGGCCTGCACATCTGGGCGCTGCACGTTCCTGGCAACAACAATCCCACGGGCGTTGCGGTGAAGTCCAAGGAAGACACCATTCCCTTCCACCCGTACTATACGGTGAAGGACGGGTTTGCAGTGATCTGCTTCACCATCTTGTTCGCCTGGTTCGTGTTCTTCGCCCCCAACGCCTTGGCCCACGCGGACAACTACATCCCCGCCAACCCGCTTCAGACGCCCGCGCACATCGTGCCTGAGTGGTACTTCCTGCCCTTCTACGCCATGCTGCGAGCCGTACCGGACAAGCTGTTCGGTGTCTTGACCATGTTCGGCGCCATCGCCCTGCTGTTTGTGGTGCCTTGGCTGGACACCTCCAAGGTGCGCTCCATGCGCTACCGCCCCGCGGCGCGGACCTTCTTCCTGCTGTTCATCGTGGTGACCCTGATCCTCGGCTGGTGCGGCTCCAAGGAACCGGACGATGTGGTGATCGCCACCGGCCACGACTTGGCGGGCGACCCCACGGGTCTGTCGGTGACGGTGTTCTCCCGGTTCCTGGCGATCTACTACTACGGCTACTTCCTGGCGGTCCTGCCGCTGCTGGGCTTCTTCGAGAAGCCGCTGGCGGTGCCGGACACCATCTCCTCGCCGGTTTTGTCCGCGCATGGCCACGGGGTGGCGATGCCAGCCGGCGCGGCCGCTGAAGCTTCCAAGAAGGGTTGAGCCTGATGCTGCGCAATGCGCTCAAGGGCGCCCTTCTCGGGGCGGGCGCGGCGGCTCTGCTGCTGTGCGCCACCGGGGCCTCCGCCAAGACCAAGGCGGAGGAGCCCAACCATCCAGGCTTCAGCTTTGAAGGTCCGCTCGGCAAGTTCGACCAGGCGTCCATGCAGCGGGGCTTCAAGATCTATTCGGAGGTCTGTTCGAGCTGCCACTCGATGAACCTGATGTACTATCGCAACCTGGCCCAGCCAGGCGGCCCGTTCTTCGATCCCAAGCACCCCAACCCCAACGACAGCGCTTTCGCCAAGGCCATCGCCGCCGATGTGAAGGTGCCCGACATCGACCAGGACACCGGCGACGCCATCCAGCGTCCCGCCACCGCCGCCGACCACTTCCGCGCGCCCTGGCCTAACGAAGCGGCGGCCCGGGCCTCCAACGGCGGCGCCCTGCCCCCCGACCTGTCGGTCATCGCCAAGGCGCGCGAGGACGGACCGAATTACATCTACTCCCTACTCAGCGGCTATCCGGCGAAACCGCCAAGGGGGCTGACGGTGCCGGCGGGTAAATACTACAACCCCTATTTTCCGGGCGATCTGTCCTCCTTCTGGTCGGGGCCGAAGGATCAGGTGCCCAAGGGCGGCTTCATCGCCATGCCCTTTCAGCTCACGCCCGACCGCGTGACCTATGACGACGGCACCAAGGCCACCACGTCGCAGGAGGCCCACGACGTGGTCACCTTCCTGGACTGGGCGTCCGATCCCATGCAGGAGCAGCGCAAGGAGACCGGCCTGGCGGTGATGATCTACCTGCTGGTGTTCGCCGGTGTGGTCTACGGCTCCTACCGGGCCATCTGGCGCAACGTGGCGCACTGAGGTGGCGGTCACAGGCCTGAAGATCGGGGCGGCCGTGTTGGCCGCCCTTTTCGTTGGCGGCTCCGCCTCCGCCGCCCCGCAGCTGAT
>CAXTRP010000174.1:0-6577 GCA_964246615.1 uncultured Caulobacteraceae bacterium
TTGTCGTTCATGAATATGTAGTCAAGGGAGGCTTGAATGAATGGAGCGTTCAGGCGCCAACCCAGCGCGGAGGCGAAGGTCTGGGGCAGGTGGAGCGCCACCACCAGGGCCAGACCCCACCCTGCCCCGGCGATGGCGCTGGCGATCTGGCCGGCGCCGTTGGCCAGGATCAGGCCGAGCGCGACCGCCAGCCCAAGCGTTATCGTCAGGAGGGCGGAGCGCTTCATCCGGCGACCGCGCCCTCCCTCGCGGTCAGGAAGTGCTTGAACCTACGGGCGACTTGCGCGGGCTTGATGGTGGGACGGCCGAGCTTGTCCATCGATCCGGGAGCGATCCGCACGTGCAGCAGGGCCGGTCCGCCCGCATTGGCGCTCGCATCCAGCGCGGCCTCGAACCCTGTCAGCGAGTCGCATGCGGCGGCGTAGGCGTAGCCGCAGGCCAGCGCCACGCCGGCGAAGTCCACCGAAGCCGACACCGTCGCCTGGCCGCCGGTGGAGTCGTGCACGCCATTGTCTAGCAACACGTGTAAAAGGTTCGGCGGGCTGTACGCCCCGATGGTGGCCAGGGCGCCGAGCTTCATCAGCGCCGCGCCGTCGCCGTCCAGCACCACCACGCGACGATCGGTGTTCAGAGCGACGCCCAGCGCCATGCCGCTGGCGCCGCCCATGGAGCCCACCTGGTAGAGGTGCTGGGGGCAGTCGCTCAGGGTGAACAGCTCGCGCCCGCATTGGCCGGTGGTGGCGATCACCGCGGTCTCGTCGTCGGTTCGCGCCAGAAACTTTTGCAGGACGAGTGCGCGGGAGGGGTGCGGGGCTCCCTCGGTGTAGTCCTCGCGCATCCCTTTCGGGGGGGGGGCGGGGGCGGTCTGATGCAGCGGCGTATCCGCCACATCGCCCTTTCGGAGCACCCACGCATAGGGCGCGGACGTCTCGCGCATGCGCTGCGTGGCGTGCGCGAAGGCCTCGCGCAAGACGCCGGGTTCGGCCGGGAAGTCGGACTGCTCCAGGCCCATGAGACGGATCAGGTCATGGGTGATAGCGCCCATCACCTCGTGTTGCGGCTCGTCCGGCTCGCCGGGGCGGCCGCGCCATGTGGTGATGAACAGGGTGGGGATGGCGAACGGCGCATTCAGCGAGGTCAGGGGGTTCACAGCGTTTCCCAGGCCTGAGTTCTGGCACATCACCACCGTGCGGCGGCCGGCCAGCCACGCGCCTGCCGCGATCGCTACCGCCTCCCCCTCGCTTGCCGCGCCCACGTAGCGCAGCACCCGGTCCGACAGCACCCCGTTGATCAGCGGCGTCAGGTAGCTGCAGGGCACGCCCGTGTAGAAATCGAAGCCATGGGCCGTGGCCTCGGCGATGAACTCGGCGGAGGTGATCATCGCCGCCTTTTAGGGCGCTTCGGTCTCGAGCGGTAGCGGACGCCCGCCGCGTTGGCGGCGGCGCTGTGAGCGGGAGGCTGAACTCGGTCCTCTACGTTGGCTCATTCGTGCGCTAAGAGCGGCGCATGGAGAACGACGACAACCGCGACTCGACAGGGGAGGCTTGCGGCGCACCCGCTGAGGGGAGGTTTGAAACAGGGGCTTCAGAACCGCTGGGCCGGCCCGGACTGCATCATTGGCGACAGAGCGCCATTACCAGCCCTGGCCTGGAAGACCGTGGAGGCGTCTTCTTCGCCGCCGTGGAGATGACGCGGATGCCGATGATCCTTGCAGACCCTCGCCAGGAGGATTGCCCCATCGCCTTCGCCAACAACGCCTTCCTGGACCTGACCGGCTACGAGGAAGAGGAGGTTCTGGGCCGCAACTGCCGCTTTTTGCAGGGAGCCGGCACCGATCCGAACTCGGTCCTACAGCTTCGCGAAGCCGTCGAGAACCGCGAGGCTCTGGCGCTCGAGATACTGAACTACAGGAGAGACGGCTCGCCTTTCTGGAACGCCATCTTCATGGGTCCGGTGTTCGACGAAGCCGGCGAACTCCTATACTTCTTCGCCAGTCAGCTCGACGTCTCCAAGCGACGGGAGAGCGAGCAGTCCCTTCGCCAGGCTCAGAAGATGGAGGCCATAGGTCAACTCACGGCGGGGCTGGCGCACGACTTCAACAACCTTCTACACGTGATGAACAACAGCCTGGAACGTCTGAAGGCCAAGCGCGACGACGACGAAGCTTTTGACCGATACCATGCCGCCGCCACAACAGCAGCCGAGCGTGGGGCCAAGCTCACCCGCCAACTCCTGGCATTCGCCCGGCGCACCCGGCTCGAACCTCAAGGCGTAGACTTGACGCAATTGATCAACGCCTTCGGAGAGTTGCTGGAGACCTCGGTCGGGCAGAAGGTCGACCTCCACCTGAGCCTTCAGCGCCGCCTGCCTCAGGTCAAGCTTGACCCCAACCACCTTGAGATGGCGTTGTTGAACATCGTCGCAAACGCGCGGGACGCTTCGCCGGACGGCGGCGTGATCACAGTCACCACCCGGGCCGTCCACCTCAACGGCGACGCGGCGGCGAGGCACCTGGAACCGGGCGATTACGTGATGCTCTGCGTCACCGATGAGGGTGTCGGCATGCCGCCCCACATCGTGGCGCGGGCGACCGAGCCGTTCTTTACGACCAAGGGACCGGGCAACGGCACCGGACTGGGCTTGGCCATGGCGCATGGGTTCGTCCAACAATCGGGCGGCCGGCTGGAAATTGAAAGCGAGCCTGGGCGCGGGACCACCATCCGAATGATCTTTCCGCAGCTAAGGTCCGAGAAGGATGATGCACCGGCGGCGCAGAAGGCGCCCGGTTATCAACCGACCCCGATCGATCACCAGACCGCTCCACCGCTTATCCTGGTCGTAGACGACAACCACGAGATTGCAGAAATGGCGCAAGAGGCGCTGATCGACATCGGCTATCGCGTCGTCATCGCCCACAGCGCGGAAGAGGCGCTGAAGCGCTTTGAAGAAGCGCTGGGGACGGAGGATCACTTCAAGCTGGTCTTCTCGGACGTGCTTATGCCTGGCGGCGCAAACGGCATTGTGCTGGCCGAGCAGGTCCAGACGCGAGCCCCGGCGACGCCCGTAATCCTGACCACCGGCTACAACGATGAGATGTCGCTGGACGGCCCGCAACGCGTTGCGTTGGAGGTGCTAGGGAAGCCGTACCGTCGCAGCGAACTGATCGACCGCGTGCAGGCCGCCCTAAGACGCGGCGCACGCACAGGGCCAGGGCGAGAGACCTCGGATTTCGGCCACGCCGAAGCCTAGGGGTACATCCGGAAGCGGCGATCGAACGAGACGTTTGGCCGAAAGCAGACCGTCGTTCCTCGCTTCAGGGCGTCGCTGCCGGCACGGCTAGCTTAGCTCGGCGTAGTTGGCGCCGGGATTAAAGCTCGTTAATTTTCCGCGCGTGCGCCCGCAAGAGTACGCCTGAAGGCGGGGCGGAAGCCGCAGTTGCACGGAGGCCGATCAGCTGAATTATATGAACGCCCGTGGAGAACTCGATCTCTTCATCAGGCCTACCGGCCCGCATCAGGGAGGTAATCAAGGCGACATCTTCGGCTGACACAAATCCCCCCGCGATCCTGATCCGACACCTTGGATATGGTTAATAGACGTTAGAACGCCTTAACAATCTATGAAGAGAATTATAAAAAGCAAATTTCTTGATGGTTCAGCGATCAGATCGGGGGCTGATTTACTTAAATAGGGCCGCTTGCATTCACTCATCCCGAGCTTGTCGAAGGACGATGTGTCCACCGGCTGTGCAGCGGCCTCGTGCTTCCCAAGCTCAGTAAGGCTTCGCCTTACGCGGGGTGGCTCCCCACCGCCAAGCCCGCGCTGCCGGAAGGCTTTACGGAGCTTGGCTAGGTCGGGGTGGCTGCTCCGCGCGCACCGCTCAGGTGAAGTTGCGTGCGGCGGCGACGTCGGTGAGGGTGTCCACGTCCATCCAGTGGCCCGTAAAGTATTTCACCCGCACCTGGCAGCGGGCGGCCAGGCGGGTGAACAGCAGCGGCATGTCGGCGCTCTCCAGCAGGCCTTCGGTGGCCAGGGCGTCCAGCTCGGCCCGGAGTTCGGCCGCCCCATGGGCGCTGAAGCGGGCCAAGCCCATCCACTCGCCGACGGACTGGCTCGGCGCCAGGTCGCTGGCCATGCGCACCAGCTGGGCGGGCGCGCTGTCTAGGTAGTCGCCGGAGTACCAACGGTCTGCAGCCACCAAGTCGCGCACCCGGGGCTTCTCGGCGCCGGACGGGGGGCGAGCGTCCACGGCCAGCACGATGTCGGCCTTGGAGCCCATCAGGCTTTCCAGGATGAAGTTGCGGAACAGCACGTCGCCGTAGGCCACCACCGTCTCGCCTTCCAACTGGTCGCGGGCCTGAGCCAGGGAGAAAACCTCGCCGGTTTCGGCGTAGCGATCGTTGTCCACCAGGCGCGCACCCTTGGCCTGCACCGCCTCCTTGCGGTAGCCGCGCACCACCGCGACTTCGCGCACGCCGCTCTCGTTCAGCACGCCGACCAGCCGCTGGAGCAGGGTCTCGCCGCGCACGTCGATCATGCACTTGGGCCGGTCGGCGGTCAGCTCGCCCAGATCGCCCGAGGAAGCGGCCAGCACCACTGCGCGGGCGCGTGCCTTGTCGGGCAGGTAGCGGCGTTCGGCGGCTTCAAGCTCGGCGTTGCCGACCAGGCGGAAGATGTCCTTGACGCTCGCCACCCTCCCCTCGACCTCCACCAGGGATTGGTCGTCGTGGATGCGCCTCGCGGTCTCGCGCATGGCGGTGATAGAGGCGCGCATCAGGTGGTTGGCCCAGATGATGGTGGACACGCCCGCCTGGCGAAACAGCTCAGTTGGGGTCGCGTAGTACATGGTGGGCACGATCACCACCGGCGCCCGACCGCCCCAGCGCCGGGTGAACTCCAGGATCTCGGTTGCGGTGTTCTGCTTGGAATGGATCAGGATCGCATCGGCGCCAGCGGCATGGTAGGCCTCGGCCCTGCTCAGCGCC
The DNA here is from genome assembly GCA_964246615.1 of uncultured Caulobacteraceae bacterium. Classification (GTDB taxonomy): domain Bacteria; phylum Pseudomonadota; class Alphaproteobacteria; order Caulobacterales; family Caulobacteraceae; genus CAHJWH01. The sequence continues at coordinate 4,986 of CAXTRP010000174.1, forward strand.
TCCTCCATGCCGCGGCCGGAGATCAGCGCCTCTACCCGGGCGACGAGGGTGAAATCGGCGTCGGTCTGGCTGTCCTTGCCGGCCTTGATGCGCCCGCAGAACTCGTCCACCTCGGCCAGGGGCTGGGCCTCGCCGATGAAACTGTTGGTCTTGGGGAACAGCTTGTCCTCGATGCAGACGCCGGCCACCTGCCGCTCGCAGAGCTTGCGCACCAGACGGCGCACGCTGTTGAAGTTGCCGTAGCCGGTGTCGCCGTCCACCAGGATCGGGATATCGACGGCGTCGGTCATGTACTCCAGTACGTCGAGCACCTGAGTCCAGGACGCCTCGTTGGAGTCTCGAAGGCCGAGGCTGGCGGAGATGGTGAGGCCGGACGCCCAGATGCCGGCGAAGCCCGCCTCCTGCACGATCTTGGCCGACAGGCCATTGTGCGCCTCCATCAGCAGGCACAAGGCGGGAGACAGCATCTGCTCGCGTAGCGCTGCAAAGCGAGAGGCCTTGCCCATCGGCGGCGCGTCGGTGCGCGCTTGCGGATTGGACAAGGGCAGACGGTCGGGGGACGCTAAGGCTTCGGCGTTGTTCGACGGCGTCATCAGGAGACCTTGGCCGCAGCACTGCGGCGACGTACACCGCGGCCCTAGCGGCCAGCGGCTCAGATCGGCATGACCAACCTGTCAACGGATTGTAATCCGATCGATACACAAACGTCACCCCTGTCATATGACGTCGCCGTGATCCTTGCGGCGGGCGTGGGCCGCAGGCTGGGCGATCAGCATCAAGGGCCCAAGGTCCTGCTGGAGTTTGATGGACGGACCTTGCTCGACCGCCATATCCGCAACCTGGAATCAATGGGAGTGCAGGAGATCACCTTCACGATCGGCCATGAGGCCCAGGCGATCCGCGATGCAGTGGCCGACCTCAAGCCAAAGGCGCAGATCAGCTTCGTCCAGAACGATCGCTATCGCCGGGGCAGCCTGGTTTCTCTCTGGGCGCAGCGCGAACGGTTGAACGCAGGGGGCGGCGTGATCCTGATGGACGCGGACGTACTGTGCGATTCACGCATGGTTGGCCGCCTGGCGGATGGCGCGGCTGAGAACACGCTGCTGGTGGATCGGGAGCTGGAGCCCGGCGACGAGCCGGTGAAACTGTGTTTCCGCACGGGTCCGGGAGGCGCCGACCGGATCGTGGACTTCCGCAAGCAGCCCGAGCATGCCCATGACTGGCACGGCGAGTCCGTAGGCTTCTTCCGCTTTTCGGCTGCAACCGCGGCCGCTTTGGCCCAACGCTGTGACGACTATGTCAGCGCCGACCGGCTGGATGTGGAGTATGAGGAAGCCATTCGTGATCTCATGCTGCGCGATGCGGACCGGTTTGGCGCGGTGGAGGTGAGCGACCTGCCCTGGACCGAGATCGACTTCGAAGCGGATGTCGTGCGGGCGCGCCACCATGTCCTGCCGCAACTGAGTGAGGCGTGACGCCGATGTCTGATATCGTTGTTCCCTCCCCGGTTCTCTCCTGGACCGATGGGCCGCTGGGCGCCGCTGATCTGGAGCATTACGCCGCCACGGGATGGCTGGCGGGGCGCGGTCTGT
>CAXTRP010000175.1:0-1085 GCA_964246615.1 uncultured Caulobacteraceae bacterium
CTGGAACCGCGCTATTCAAGGGGCCCGTGGCGATCGCCTTCGCCAAGGATCCCGTGGCCGCCGCCAAGGTCGCCACCCAGTACGCCAAGGACAACGACAAGTTCAAAGTCGTCGGGGCCGTGCTGGGAGCGAGCGTACTGAACCAGGACGGGGTAAAGGCGCTCGCCACCCTGCCTTCGCTGGACCAGCTTCGCGGCCAGCTCATCGGGCTCATCCAGGCGCCTGCGACCAAGGTCGCCGGCGTCCTGGCCGCGCCCGCGGGCCAACTCGCCCGCGTCTTCAACGCCTATGCGACGAAAGACGACGCCGCGGCGCAGGACGAGGCCGCCTGAGCCTTCATCTCCGCACACTCGACCGAACTGAAATCCCCATCCCGAAGGAAAACTCCAATGGCTGACCTGTCGAAAATCGTAGACGAACTGTCCACCCTCACCGTGCTTGAGGCCGCCGAGCTGTCCAAGCTGCTGGAAGAGAAGTGGGGCGTTTCCGCTGCAGCCCCCATGGCCTTCGCCGGCCCGATGCCGGGCGCCGGCGGTGGCGAACCCGCCGCTCCCGTTGAAGAGCAGACCGAGTTCACCGTTATGCTGATGTCCGGCGGCGACAAGAAGATCAACGTCATCAAGGAAGTCCGCTCCATCCGCTCCGACCTCGGCCTGAAGGAAGCCAAGGACCTGGTGGAAGGCGCGCCGCTGCCGGTGAAGGAGAACATCTCCAAGCAGGACGCTGAAGAGATCAAGAAGAAGCTGGAAGACGCTGGCGCCAAGGTCGAGATCAAGTAGTCTTAGACCTCTTCAATCCTGGCCTCAGCGGCGGGCTCGGAGGGTGACCTCCGGGCCCGCTTTGCTGAGCGGAGCTTGGCTTTCTTGCCTGACCCCCTCTCCGTCGGGAGAGGGATGCTCATCGAGCGTGCATCGATCTCGTCAGCAACCGCCGCCCACATAGCGGCCGTAATAGGGGCTCCAGTGCCGGTGGCCGCGGCAATAATAGGGCCGCCCGCCGTAGCTGCCTAGGATCGCACCGAGCGCGAACCCTGGTCCGACGCCGCCCCCGCGGCCACCATAACCCCGACCGCCATAGCCATAGCC
>CAXTRP010000175.1:1185-6555 GCA_964246615.1 uncultured Caulobacteraceae bacterium
CCGCCGCCGTGGTCTCCGCCTCCACCACCGTGGTCTCCACCACCCCCGCCGTGGTCGCTCCCGCCGCCATGGTCTTGGGCGAAGCCGGACGCAGGCGCCGCCGCGCTTAAAATGATCAGGGCCGCCATCGCAGCCTGTACGTTTTTCATGGACCTACTGCACCTCTGAAACTGCGCGGAGAACGTGCCGACAGCCTGATCCGCTCCCTGACCAACTGATTTGGGCGAAAGCTTCGTCGACCGATCAACAAGTTAACAAAGGACGGGCCGGCCTCGACGAAGCGGATAGCGCACGGCCTGCGGGCGCCGTCAGCATCGGCTGGAGCGTTCCGCTGAACCCGAAAAGGTTCCAGACGATCGCGTCGGCCCTTTCCTCGATGAGAAAAGCGGTTATATATCGCCTCTTGCCCGATTCTTAATAATCGCGCTCCAGCGCCGAGGCTCGATCCGCCGCCCTCCGATCGAGCGAAGGCGTGTCTTCGCGTTTCTGGCGCGAGGATGAAGCTAGCGTCCGTCGGCCGGCAGGTCGATCCGAGGGTGGACGCAAGCACTCGCAGGTCGCGCCGTCACGCGCCTGATCTTTCTACCGCGCGGCCTGACCCCCCGCGCAAGGGAGCCCCATGGTTCAGCTGAACACCGACGCCCTTTCCTTCACCGGCAAGAAGCGCATCAGGAAGTCCTTCGGCCGCATCCCCGAAGCCGTTCAGATGCCCAACCTGATCGAGGTGCAGCGCTCCTCCTACGAGCAGTTCCTGCAGCGCGAGACCCGCGCGCCGGAGCGCCGGGAGGAGGGGATCGAGGCCGTCTTCAAGTCGGTGTTCCCGATCAAGGACTTCAACGAGCGCGCCGTGCTCGAGTATGTGTCCTACGAGTTCGAGGATCCCAAGTACGACGTCGAGGAGTGCATCCAGCGCGACATGACCTTCGCGGCGCCGCTGAAGGTCAAGCTGCGCCTGATCGTGTTCGAGAACGACGAGGATACCGGCGCCCGCTCCGTCAAGGATATCAAGGAGCAGGACGTCTACATGGGCGACATCCCGCTGATGACGGAGAAGGGCACCTTCATCGTCAATGGCACCGAACGGGTGATCGTCTCCCAGATGCACCGCTCGCCGGGTGTCTTCTTCGACCACGACAAGGGCAAGACCCACGCCTCGGGCAAGCTCCTGTTCGCCGCGCGCGTGATCCCCTATCGCGGCTCCTGGCTCGACTTCGAGTTCGACGCCAAGGACATCGTCTATGTCCGCATCGATCGCCGCCGCAAGCTGCCCGCCACCGCCTTCCTGATGGCGCTCGGCATGGACGGCGAGGAGATCCTGAAGACCTTCTACAAGGTCATTCCGTTCGAGAAGCGCGAAGCGGGTTGGGCCACGCCGTACAATCCCGAGCGCTGGAGGGGCGTGAAGCCCGACTTCGCCCTGGTCAACGCCGACACGGGCGAGGAGATCGCGCCGGCCGGTGTGAAGATCAGCGCCCGCAACGCCAAGAAGTTCGCCGATAGCGGCGTCACCACCCTGCTGGTCGCACCGGACGCCCTGATCGGGCGGTTCCTGGCCGCAGATGCGGTGAACATGGAGACCGGCGAAATCTACGCCGAGGCCGGCGACGAGCTGGACGCGGTCGCCATCCAGGCGCTGGAGGACCAGGGCTTCTCCACCATCGAGGCGCTGGATATCGACCACGTCACGGTCGGCGCCTACATGCGCAACACGCTCCGCGTCGATAAGAGCAGCAACCGCGAAGATGCGCTGTTCGATATCTACCGCGTGATGCGCCCGGGCGAGCCGCCGACGGTGGAGGCCGCGGAGAACATGTTCCGCGGGCTGTTCTTCGACAGCGAGCGCTACGACCTCTCGGCTGTCGGCCGGGTGAAGATGAACATGCGGCTGGAGGACGATGTCTCCGACGAAATCCGCGTGCTGCGCAAGGAAGACGTGCTGGCGGTGCTGAAGCTGCTGGTCGGCCTGCGCGACGGCCGCGGCGAGATCGACGACATCGACAACCTCGGCAACCGCCGGGTGCGTTCGGTGGGCGAGCTGCTGGAGAATCAGTACCGCGTCGGCCTGCTGCGCATGGAGCGGGCGATCAAGGAGCGCATGTCCTCGGTCGATATCGATACGGTCATGCCGCACGACCTGATCAACGCCAAGCCGGCGGCCGCGGCGGTGCGGGAGTTCTTCGGCTCCTCGCAGCTCAGCCAGTTCATGGACCAGACCAACCCGCTGTCCGAGGTGACGCACAAGCGCCGCCTCTCGGCGCTTGGCCCGGGCGGCCTGACCCGCGAGCGTGCCGGCTTCGAGGTGCGCGACGTCCACCCGACCCACTACGGCCGCATCTGCCCGATCGAGACCCCGGAAGGCCCGAACATCGGCCTGATCAACAGCCTCGCCACCCATGCCCGGGTGAACAAGTACGGCTTCATCGAGAGCCCGTATCGCCGCGTGAATAACGGCTCGCCGGACGGCGAGGTCGTCTACATGTCGGCGATGGAGGAATCCAAGCACACCATCGGCCAGGCCAACCTGAAGGTCGATGGCGCGGGCAAGGTGACCGATGAGCTGGTGCAGGTGCGGATCAACGGGGACGTCACCGTCGCGCCGTCCGATCAGGTCGACTACATGGACGTGTCGGCCAAGCAGGTGGTGTCGGTGGCCGCGGCCCTGATCCCCTTTCTTGAGAACGACGACGCCAACCGCGCGCTGATGGGTTCCAACATGCAGCGCCAGGCGGTGCCGCTGGTGAAGTCGGACGCGCCGCTGGTCGGCACCGGCATGGAAGGCGTGGTGGCCCGGGATTCCGGCGCCACGGTCATCGCGCGCCGCACCGGCGTGGTGGAGCAGATGGACGGTAACCGCATCGTGGTGCGGGCGACGGAGGAGACCGATCCGGCTAAGCCTGGCGTCGACATCTTCCGCCTGTCCAAGTTCCAGCGCTCCAACCAGAACACCTGCATCAACCAGCGCCCGCTGGTGAAGGTGGGCGATCGGGTGCGCCCCGGGGACATCATCGCCGACGGCCCGTCGACCGACCTCGGCGAGTTGGCGCTGGGCAGGAATGCGCTCGTCGCCTTCATGCCCTGGAACGGCTACAACTTTGAGGATTCGATCCTGATCTCCGAGCGGATCGTGTCTGACGACGTCTTCACCTCGATCCACATCGAGGAGTTCGAGGTCGCGGCGCGGGACACCAAGCTCGGGCCTGAGGAGATCACGCGGGATATCCCCAACGTCGGCGAGGAGGCGCTGCGCAACCTCGACGAGGCGGGCATCGTGGCCATCGGCGCCGAGGTCCAGCCGGGCGACATCCTGGTCGGCAAGGTCACCCCCAAGGGTGAAAGCCCGATGACTCCGGAGGAGAAGCTGCTCCGCGCCATCTTCGGCGAGAAGGCGTCCGACGTGCGTGACACCTCGCTTCGCCTGCCGCCTGGCGTCACCGGCACCATCGTGGAAGTGCGCGTCTTTAACCGCCACGGGGTGGACAAGGACGAGCGCGCCATGGCCATCGAGCGGTCGGAGATCGACCGGCTCGGCAAGGACCGTGACGACGAGTTCGCCATCCTGAACCGCAACATGCAGGCGCGCCTGCGCGAGCTGTTCGTGGGCAAGGTCGCCGTCTCCGGGCCCAAGGGCCTGGGTCGCGGCGAGATCACCGCCGAGAAGCTGGGCGACATCCAGCCCGGTCTCTGGTGGCAGATCGCGTTGGAGGATGAGCCGGCCATGGGCGAGCTGGAGGCTCTGCGCCGCCAGTTCGACGAGGCGCGCAAGCGGCTCGACCGTCGCTTCGAGGACAAGGTCGACAAGCTGCAGCGGGGCGACGAGCTGCCTCCCGGCGTGATGAAGATGGTCAAGGTGTTCGTCGCGGTGAAGCGCAAGCTCCAGCCCGGCGACAAGATGGCCGGCCGCCACGGCAACAAGGGGGTGATCTCCAAGATCCTGCCCATCGAGGACATGCCCTTCCTGGAGGACGGCACCCACGTGGACGTGGTGCTCAATCCGTTGGGCGTGCCGTCCCGCATGAACGTCGGCCAGATCTTCGAGACGCACCTGGGCTGGGCCTCGGCCGGGCTCGGCAAGCAGATCACCACGCTGCTGGACGCTTGGCAGAACGGCGGACAGCAGGCGGCCCTGGTCGAGAAGCTCACCGACATCTACGGGCCGGACGTTCCGCTACCGGACGATGAAGAGGCCCTGGTCGAGCTGGCCCGCAACCTCGGCAAGGGCGTGCCCATGGCCACGCCGGTGTTCGACGGGGCGCACATCGGCGACATCGAGGACCTGCTGGAGAAGGCGGGTCTCGCCCGTACCGGCCAGAGCCAGCTGTTCGACGGCCAGACCGGCGAGGCGTTCAAGCGCCCCGTCACCGTGGGCTACATCTACATGCTGAAGCTGCACCACCTGGTGGACGACAAGATCCACGCCCGCTCCATCGGTCCCTACTCGCTGGTCACCCAGCAGCCGCTCGGCGGCAAGGCGCAGTTCGGCGGCCAGCGCTTCGGCGAGATGGAGGTGTGGGCGCTCGAAGCCTACGGCGCCGCCTACACCCTGCAGGAGATGCTGACGGTGAAGTCCGACGACGTGGCCGGCCGCACCAAGGTCTACGAGGCGATCGTCCGCGGCGACGACAGCTTCGAGGCGGGCATTCCGGAGAGCTTTAACGTGCTCGTCAAGGAGATGCGCTCGCTCGGCCTGAACGTTGAGCTGGAGAACAGCTGATCATCCCGGTGATCGCGAGGGATGGAGGCTCTGATGCTTGTTTCGAAGCCGCCTTTTCTTGCGAGTTCAGGAAGAGCGAAGTGACATGATTGATACCTCTGTCGGACGGCCCAACAATCCCTATCTCGGGACGTGGCGGCTCATGTCGGCCACGCTAAGCAAGGATGGTGTGAGTCAGCCCACTTTCGGCGAAAGCCCGCTTGGCCTTCTGAGCTTTACCGAGGATATGCACTTCGTCGAGGTGCTCATGGACTCCGCCGCCCCGGCGGTGGCCAGCGGCCAAATGGGCCAAGGCACCGACGAGGAGAACCGGGCATTGGCGATGAAGACGCTTGGAATCTTCGGGACTTACGAGGTCGGCATGGACGGAACCTTCGTTGGTAATCGTGTCCAGGGTTGCACCTTTCCCAATTGGATCGGCGATGTGCGTACCCAGAAGGACATCACCCTGCAGGTTCACGGAAATCAGCTCGTCGAGAAGTTCCACCAGCCAGGCGGAGCCACCGTCGATATCGTTTGGGAGAGAGCGGTTCCGGAGTGACGTGTCGAGCACTTGCTGTCTTCTCCCTCTGATCAACTCCAGGGCCTGAGCGCTTGGCGCTCGGCCCGCAGACAAACTGGAAACGAAATGAACCAGGAAGTCCTCAATATATTCAACC
>CAXTRP010000176.1:0-6515 GCA_964246615.1 uncultured Caulobacteraceae bacterium
TGGAGCTGGGCGCGCCAGCCCGCGAAGCCTTCGACGCTATCGATCCGGCCCCAGCGGATCGTGGTCGCCGGCTGCGCCTCCGCCGCCGCCGCGACGCCAAGCGCCGCCAGCGAAGCTGCCAGCACCGACTTGGCCCTCGCCAATGGTCCCCGGATCATCTCGGATACCTAGCACGGCTGCCCGGTATGCGCGAACCGGCGGCTCGGGGCGCGCGCTGACTAGTAGGGCTGCCCACGAGAGCGCGATGAGTCGTCTTTCTGGAGAAAGGCTGGAGTCTGCTATGGGCGCTCCGCCGCGCGTCACGGCCCGGAGAAGGCATCTACGACGAGCGCCAGCCGCTCGTCGCGCGCCCCCGGCCGGATGCGGCCCGAGCGCTCCAACTCCGCCAAGCCGTGCAGAGTCGCCCAGAAGGTCTCGGTAGCCGCGCCCCCGTCGTGGGCGGCGGGGGCGGCGACAGCCGCCAGGGCAGCGAAGGCGGCCCTGGCCTCCGCAGGAATGTCGGCCTGAGCGAAGCGCAGGGCGCTCGGCAGGGTGAACATGGCCTCGTACAGGGCGGGGCGTTCGCGGGCGAAGGCGAGGTAGGCCTCGGCCGCCGCCCGGCGCGCCCGCGCACGATCGCACGCCGCCTCCGCGGCCCGCCGCAGCGCCCGGGCGAGGTCGCCGAAGCCCTGCACGGCGACGGCCGCGACGATCGCGTCCCTGCCGGCGAAATGGGAGTACAGAACAGGCTGGCTGTATTCGATCACTTCCGCCAGACGGCGGACGGTGACGGCGGGCCACCCCTCAGCCTCCGCGATCGCGCGGTCGGCTTCGGTGATGCGGCTCTCGCGCTCCGCCCGCTCCCGGGTCTTCCGCTCCGCGACGCCCAACGCCGTTCCTCATGCGCTCCTAGAGCCAGAGCGCTTACCACGGCCTGGACTCCTAGCGGCGCTAGGTTATAGGTCGGCCAGGAGGCGGCCCATGCACTGGTTCTCGCTCGGCGTGGCGCTGCTGGCCGCGCTCGCCATCATCGGCATCGGCCTTGGCTACCTCTTCAGCCCCACGGCCATGGCGCCGAGCTTCGGGCTGCCACCTCCTTCGGACCCGGCCGGCATGGCTTGGTGGCTGCGCCCCAAGGGCGTGCGTGACGTCGTCTCTGGCTTGCTGGTCCTAAGCGTCATGGCGGTAGACGCGCACCAAACGCTGGGGTTGGTGCTGCTGGTCGCGGCCCTGATCCCGCTCGGCGACACGACGGTCGTCCTGGCCGGGAGAGGCAGGCCGGCGACTGCCCTGGGCGTCCACGGCGTTACAGCGGCGCTGATGATCCTGGGAGCGCTCCCGCTGTTGGCCGGAGCCGCTTGAGATGCTGCACGCCATCCTGGTCGGGCTCCTCGCCGCCGCCTTCCTCGGCGCGGGCGTGGCCAACGTCATCGCAGCGCCTGCGCAGCGCGACAGCTTCGTGCGCTGGGGCTACCCCGCTTGGTGGTGCCGGATGACGGGCGCGCTGGAGGTCGCCGACGCGGCTCTCATCGCTATCCCCCTCACACGCCTGTTCGGCCTAACCCTGGGCGCCATCGTCATCCTTACGGCGGTCGTGACCGTGGCACGCCACCGCGAGTTATCCCACCTCGTCCCGCTCGGCGTCTTCGCCGTCCTTCTCGGGGCGGCGAGCGTCACGTCTTAGCCGGCGAAGGGCGAGTTCCTGGAGGAATACCAGAGTCTGTTCTGGGCGCTAAGCAGCCCTAGATCAAAAGCACGATCTTCCCGGCGCCGCCCTTCTGCATCAGATCCTGCGCAGCCGCTGCATCCTGCAGGGGTCGGCGCTGGCTTAATGGCAATTTGAATTTACCGTCTCTGACATCATCGGCGAACTCGCGCAGCTTGGTTGGGTCAGGTCGCGCGAATACGCGGCTCACCTCGACAGCAGAATTTATCGCCGAAGCGCCTTCCGGAAGCACGGAGGCATATCCGAACCGGCCGCCTGCCCTGACTCTAGCCAGAAGCTTCGCCGCCGTCTCGCCGCCTACCGTGTCTGCTACACCGTCCACAGTTTGGAGGCGGGCTATGGCCGCATCGTCGTCTAGAGCGACAATTTGAGAGACCTCCAGGCTTTCAGCTTCTCTCAACTGGCTCGCACGAACGCCTGCTATCACATCAGCGCCGAGCTTTTTCGCTGTGTGCACAGCTGCACGCCCCACACTGCCTAGTGCTCCACTGACGAGGATGCGCTGGCCTGCTTTCGCCTGCGTCGCCAGGCGGACGAGCTGCTCCCCTGTCAGTGACACGAGTGGGATGGCTGCGGCATCGATCATGTCCAAACCATCAGGCAGGTGGGTCACCAACGCGCCCGGCACGGCCACATATTGGGCATAGGTGGCGTCGGCCATGGCGGCGACGCGATCGCCGGGCTTGAAGTCATACACGTCGTCTCCAACCGCCCGCACCACGCCACTCACGTCCCTGCCGAGGATCGCTGGCAGCGCCAACGGGAAGTCCTTCTGCCGGGCGCCGGAGCGAACCTTCCAGTCAATCGGGTTCACGCTCGTGGCGACCGACTCGATCAGCACCATGCCCGGTCCAACCTTGGGCTCGGGAACGTCGAGCTCGTATCGGAGGACATCCGGCCCGCCGTACTCGTATATCCGAACCGCTCTCACTGTCTGTTCCTTGCCATGCCGCGCTGCGGCGCCGTTAGCCCGGCTGCTCGAACGCGCCCGCGCCATCGTTGCCGCTTGCCGGACATCGTAGCGCTTTGAATGTCGCGTTTATGCCAGAACGCTGAAGGCCGCCGTGGGCGCACGAAAGCCGTATCCTCAATCAACTCGGTCAAGCTGGGGCCACCTGAAGGCTGCGCGCCACCGCCACGGCCGCGTCGCGCCATCGGCGCTTTAGCGGGGCGGGGTCGGCCTGCCAGCATCGAAGGATGATCTTCCAGGCGCGCGGGCCGACCTGGCAATACAACAGCGTGAGCCGCTCATGCGTCCTCGGTCCGACCTCGTCCAGCGTGTCCACAGCCTGAAATGCGCCGCAGCGACCCGGCGCGGAGGTCGCCGAGCTGGTGCTACGCCCTACCACGCGGTCGTCGCCCACATCCGCGACGATGGCGTCGGCCAGCGTTCGCCCTGGAGCGAGGTCGACGGCGGAGACGACGATGTCGGCCTGACGACGTGCGATAACCACACCCTCAGCTCCCCGTCCGGGGCTGAGCATCTCGATGGCTCCGTCCGAGCGCTGAGCCTGACGCCAGCCTGCTGGGGGCGCGACGGAGAAGCCGAGGCGGCTCGTGAGCCGGCCCAGCGCCGGCGCGGCCTGAGCGGCCGTAGCAAGGATCAGGACGCACCCTGCGGCCTTCGTCCACCCTCTCATGGCTTGGCCGGTTGCGGGTAGCCTAGGGCGTTCGGGTCGCCGCCCATCTCGCGCATGAACCCTTCCAGGTCACGCAGCCCGGTGGGGCATCTCGGCCCATGGCAGTAGTGGAGCAGGTAGAAGGTTTGCGCGCTCGTCATGTCATAGATGCTTGTCGGCTTGGTTAGGCCCTTGGCCACAGAGGTCATGCCGGACAGCCATGTGTCGAAGGGCGACTTGCGACCATTGTCCAGCCAGTTCCAGGCGTTGTTGGCGCCTCGGGTGACGTTCGCCCCGAAGCCGGTCTCGGCGCCAGCCAACGCGATGAGCAGGCGCGGGTCCAGCCCGTACGGCGCCCCGACTTGCATGAAGTTGGCGCCTTAGCCGAACATGGGCGAGCTTTTGCCGGCCAGATAGGTGTCAAGCTTCGCCGCGGTAAGGTCGCCCATGACGCCGGGCTTTAAAGGCATCGTCGCTCGCCCTCACTTTGCGCGGCGTCAAACTAACCTGTCTCTCCTCGGCCTACTATGGCGCCCCTGTCCAGAGGCCGCCTCACACCAACAGCAGGAGTGAAGCCCCGGGTCTCTCGTGCAGCGGAGCATGATCCAAGAGCGCTGCCAAGGTCGCCTTCGGAGTAGAAGGTGCGAGTTCGCTTCTCTAATCGGGCAGCCAGGTCAAGCTCAGGTTTCATCTCAGCCGGTAGGTCGCGTACGCGGGTCACGCTTCTCTTCGCAGTCTGGTGGCCTCTGTGTCGAGGCCGCTGCACGCACGCATCGGATCACGGTGTGGGTGCCGTCAACTAGGCAACCGGTCGGTCGCGTGGACGCGTGAATGGTAGGTGAGCGTCCGCCTACAAAGGTTCGAGCGGCTGTACAGCGTAGCTTTGGGGTCCAGTCTCAGGTTCGGCGCGCCACCAACCGGGAGACCAAGATGAAAACAGTCGCTCTTTCCATGCTCGCCGCTGTCGCTCTCGTCGGAGCTGCGCAGGCTCAAACAGCGGCCACCACCAGCACGACAAACCACACCACCAGTTCTCAGCAAAGCTCCACCACGACAGGCGCAGCCCAGCCCAAGCACGTCCGCAGCCACCACCGCGCTCGCAAGGCGCACCACGTGGTCAAGAAGACTGCGCCTGTAAGCTCCACCGCCGCCTCCACGACGACGACGCCGGATGGCGCCAGCACAACGACGTCAACTACCAATTTGATGACAGGCCCACAGTAACGGCTCAGGGCCGGAGCAGCGATCTCGCTGCTCCGGCCTCTCGGGCGAGCATGTTGGGCCTACACAGAGCAGGAAAGCGGGTCAGAACCTCCGATGATCAAACACGGCAATGTCTCCGTCGCGGTGCTGGTCACCGGGACGTTCCTCTCTGGCTTGGCGCTCTCGGCTTGCCAGCGTTCCGCAAGCAACACCGCCGCCGTCGATCCAAACGTGGCGGCGCCAGCTATAACCCCTGCCTACCCAGCGGTTGCACCCCCGACTGTACGCTACGTTGAACGTCCCAGGAGAAGTGAGGAGGAGGACGAACGTGCCTACGCTGCACGTCTCGCGTCAGACGCCGCCTACCAGGCCCGCCTGCAGCAGGCCGCCGCCGATCAGGCGCGCTACGGACAGCAAAGGGCCGATCAGTATCGGAGCGGTCCGCCATCGTTCCCGCCGCCGCCGCCTCAAGGAAGCGATCCCTATCGCGCTGGACTGAATGCGGGTGAGGCGCGAGGCTTCAATCAAGGGCGCGATCAACAGGCGCGCCTGGACGGCTACCAAGCGCAGGCCGCGCAGCAAGGCGCCGCGCAGGCTCGAGTGGATCAGGCGAGCCGGCAACTTGCCGACGCCTACAGGCAGGCGGCGGAAACGCCAGATCCAGCTAGGCAAACACAGCTTATCGATAGCGCGAAAAGCCGTCTCGCCGCCGCCATGGCCGCCATGGGTCGCTGAGACCAGTCTTACATCATCGGGGTCGGCGTTGCTGACCGGCATTAAGGCAAGCTGCTAGGATACCGCACGCCGCTCTTTGAGACGACGAGATCGTACTACCTGGGCGCACATTCTAGCTGCCCAAAGGCGCAAACCACAGATTCGATCGGCACTTTAGCTCTGCTTGAAAGACCATGTTCCGCCTTCCAAACCTACCCTATCAGCTCCTGTCTTTGCTATGCGAGGGTGCTCCTGCTACCGGTGAGAGCATCCTCGCCAACAACACGGCCGCCGTTTCCCATCGTCAAGGTTCTCACGCCCCAGATGATACGCTTGGCTCGCGTCTCTGACTTCTTCGCGGACTCAATCCAGCAGATCCACTCGTTACGTGCGAGCGGCGTTATGTCTCCCCACGTCGCCAAGGCTTGACGATGGCGGGTCAGAGCTACTCTCAGGTCTTCGGGAAGGGCGTGGACCACGCCGCCTGAGACTGGCGCCAACTCGATCATTGAAGCTCCACAGGTTGCTGGTGACCTTGGTGTCGGGGGAATGACAATGCTGGAGGCTTTGACTGTCAACAACGTTGATGAGATTGCCAGCGGGATCACGGAAGAAAAGCGCCTAAGCCTCCAGGTCTCCTTTACAGGCCCGTAAACACTTTACCTCCGGCAGCGCGGATCGCCGCCTCGGTAGCCTCGAGATCGTCAACGCCGATCGAGATCGCCGGCAGTTCTGTGCCGCGACCTCCTTCTGACGCGGTATGAAGCTCAATCTTCTGAGCCGCGTCTCTACTTAGAAAGGTGATCCAGCCCATGTCGTGGGTGAGGTCCAAAGCGAAAACCTCGTGGTAGAAACTCGCCAGCGCTGCCGGGTCTGGCGCGACCAGATTGGCGACAATCGTTGTTATAGCCATGTCTAAACGGATCCCCTCAATCAAACCTTGGGCAGCCGAGAGAACAACTATTAGCGAGCCGACGAGCTGAAGTCGCCTCTTTGCTTTTAGACGCGTTGAATTGGATTGACAGGTCAAACGTAGGTCGTAGTATACCAATTCACTCCTCCTTGACTCGCCATCCGGCATGTCCGCTTCGCCGGACGCCTTGGCGTTGGGTTGATGGACACATTGTCGATCGGCAACGCGGGCATGATCTCGGCGGCCCAGCGCTTCGACGCCTCGGCCCAGGCGGTGGCGGGCGGCCAAGTCGATCCTGTGGCCAGCATCGTCGGCATGATGGAGAGCAAGACGAGCTTCGCCGCCTCCGTTCAGGTGGTGA
>CAXTRP010000177.1:0-6495 GCA_964246615.1 uncultured Caulobacteraceae bacterium
GCTGGACCGACAGCCACTCCGACTTCGGCTCGTCGCGCACCAGGCGCAGCAGCAGCTTGTCGTCGCCGAGCCGCGAGATCATCGCCGGACGCCCCGCGCCGGCGCCGAAGCGCGCCTCGCCCGCTCCCGTGCGCCGGGCGGCGGCCAGGGCGGCGTAGAGCGCCTTGCCGGCCGCACCTTCGCGCGCCAGGCGGCGCACCACCCCGGCCTCGTTGCGCCAAGCGGCGTTGAAGCTGACCAGACGGCCATCGGCGGCGGTGACGGCCGCGGGCTCGGCCAGCGCGTCGACCAGGGCGTGCAGGCCGTCGTCGGAGGCCAGCGCCCGCCGGGGCTCGCTGCTGGCGAAGGCGTAGATGCCCGCGAACGCCACCCCCGCCAGCCCCATCAGCAACAGCAAGCCCGGCCCCGTCGCCGGCCCCGCCCGGAACGCCGGATAGGCCGCCGCCACGATCGCCAGCAGGAAGAACACCGCCGCCGCGATCGACAGGGGGTCGATGCGCCGACGCCCGGCGGCGCGCGCCGCTTCCAGTGAGTCGGGGATCACGGCCATGGCCAAAACGCCTTCGGGGTTGAGCCCTGCCCGGCCTTCGCCGACCCGGAGCACGAAGAGGATGCTGTCACGATCATAGGCTCATCGCCCCTGGCCGCCCAAGGCGGCCCGCAGCGGGCGCGGGCGCCGGCGGGACTTGCCCATGACGAAGCCGACGACCTTGGCGACGGCTTGGTAGTGTTCGCGCGGGATGGTCTCGTCCACTTCGACCACCGCGTAGAGAGCCCGCGCCAAGGGTGCGTCCTCTACGACGGCGACCCGGTGCTCCTCGGCGATCTCGCGGATCTTCAGGGCCACGGCGTCGACCCCCTTGGCCACGCAGATCGGTGCAGGCGTCTCGCCCTGGACGTAACGCAGCGCCACCGCGAAGTGGGTGGGGTTCATGATCACCAGCGTCGCCTTTGGCACGTTCTGGATCATGCGCTTCCTGGAGCGGAGCATTCGCTGCTGCTTCAGCCGCGCCTTGATCTGGGGATCGCCCTCGCTGTCCTTGTTCTCGTGCTTGAGGTCTTCGCGGCTCATGCGCATGCGCTGGGTGAAGCGCATGCGCTGGATGAAGACGTCCACGCCCGCGCAGACGGCGAAGACCATCACCCCGGACAGCATCAGGGTTTTCAGCACCTCCACCGACAAGGGCAGGATCGCTGCGGGGTAGAGCCACGATAGCGACGAGACCATCGCCATCTTCGGCTTCAGCACGGCGAAGACGACCACCGTCATGGCGGCGAGCTTGAACAGGCTCTTGGCGAAGCTGATCAGGTTGTCCACGCCGACGAGCCGCTTGAAGCCCTCCATTGGGTTCAGCTTGGAGAAGCTGGGCGCAAGCTTGGCCGGGACGAACAGCACGCCGTGCTGCAAGACGTTGCCGGCGATCCCGGCCAGGGCGGCGACCGTCAGCACGATGAAGGCGGGCGAGCCGGCGAAGAGGGCGGAATGCAGCACCTCCACCGCGCCGTGGGCGGTCAGGTCGATGGCGTCGGGGTGGGCGATGAAGGGCAGCAGGCTGGCGCTCAGCCCTCGCGCCATGGCGCCGCCGCCCGCCAGCACCACCGCCGCGGCCGCCGCCAGAGCCAGCGTGGGCGCCACTTCCGGCGACTTGGCGACATCGCCCTTTTCACGGGCCTGCTGCAGCTTGCGGGCTGAGGGCGCCTCTGTCTTGGAGTCCCTGTCCTGGGTGTCCGACATCGGGGCTCAGGCCAGCCGTTCGACGAAGGCGCGAAACCGGTCCACCCAGACCAAACCCATCGCCCCGACGCTGAGCGCAAAGACCGACAGGCCAAGCAGCAGGGAGAGCGGCGCGGCGGCGAAGAAGACCTGGAACTGCGGCATGATCCGCGCGACCAGGCCGAGCGCCACGTTGAACACCAGCGCGAACACCACGACCGGCGTCGAGAGCTGCAGCCCGAGGGTGAACGTCTCCGCAAACGTCTTCACCGCCAGCCCCGCCATGCCCTGGAGGCTCGGCGCGCGGCCCGCGGGAAACAGGACGTAGGAATGGGCGATGGCGCCGATGAACAGTTGGTGCAGGTCGGTGACGAACACCAGCGTCACGCCGAGAATGCCCAGGAAGGCGCTGACGCTGGCCGTCGGCTGGGCCTGGAGCGGATTGGTGGTCTGGGAAAAGGCCAGGGTGGTCTGCAGGGAGATGATCTCTCCGGCCACAGCCAGCGCGCCCAGGAACATCCGCAGCAGGGCGCCCAGCCCCAGCCCCACGACGAGCTCTACGCCCATGTGGCCGACCAGGGCCGCCAAGGTGTCCGGCGTCGGCGGCAGGCCAGAGCGCACCAGGGGGTAGATGACCAGGGCCAGCACCAGGGCGAAGGCCAGCCGGATACGCGCCGGGATCGCCGCCTCCCCAACGCCGGGCAGGAGCATGACCAACGCCCCCACCCGGGTGAACACCAGCCCCGCGCCGAATACCTGGGCGGATAAGGCGTAGTGCTCCACAGCCGGGCCTCTGCGTCACATCCCGGCGATGCGGGCGGCGATCTGGCGCATGAAGCCGCTCATCAGCGCACCCATCAGCGGCAAGGCGATGAGCAGCGTCGTGAACACCGCCAGGATCTTGGGCGCGAACACCAGGGTTTGCTCCTGGATCTGGGTCACCGCCTGCAGCAGGCCGATCGCCACGCCCACCACCAAGCCGACCAGCAGCACCGGGCCGGACAGCTGGATCACGAGCCAGATGGCCTGCCGGCCCACGTCCAGCACCTCGGTCCCGTTCATCGATGCAAGCTCCCAAAGGCCATCCCGCACTCGGATCGCCAGGGCGCAGGCTCGTCCGTTAGGGTTAACAAAGCGGTTACGACCGGGCAGAACCTGCCGAGGACGGCAGAGTTTGCCGGGCGCCGCCCTCTCGGCGTAAGCGCGTGATGAAACAGGAAGCGCCTATGCCCTCGCACCTCGACGATGACGACGGCGTCGATGGTCTGGTCCCTCCCCGCACGCCCCATGACGTTGCTGGCCGCCCGTCGGCGGACGAAGCGAAGGCCGCGGTGCGCACCCTGCTGCGCTGGGCCGGCGACGACCCCGATCGCGAAGGCTTGCGCGATACCCCCGGGCGAGTGGTGCGCTCCTACCGCGAGCTGTTCGCCGGCTACGAGACCGACCCGCGCGCCTATCTGGAGCGCACCTTCGAAGAGGTGGGCGGCTACGACCAGCTGGTGGTGCTGAAGGACATCCGCTTCGTCAGCTTCTGCGAGCACCACATGCTGCCGGTCATCGGCAAGGCGCACGTGGCCTATCTGCCCACCGACCGGGTGGTGGGCATCTCCAAGCTGGCGCGGGTGGTGAACGGCTATGGCCGCCGGCTGCAGATCCAGGAGAAGATGACCGCCGAGATCGCCGACGCCATCGAAGAGGTGCTGAAACCCAAGGGCGTAGGCGTGGTGCTGGAGGCCAGCCACTCCTGCATGACGCTGCGCGGGGTGAACACGCCCGGCGCATCGCTGGTGACCAGTTCGCTCCGCGGCGTGGTGCGCGACGACTCCCGGACGCGGCAGGAGTTCCTGCGGCTGGTCGGGCTGTAGGGTCCTTCGCACCCATACGAAGCGGCGGGCAGAAGGGCGGTCTTCGAAAGAGCGACAACCGGCGCAGCTGAAACGAACCGGGAACTGAGCTAGGCTGAAGGCGTCATGATGCTGATTCTGCTAGGCCTCACCCTGCTGTCCGCCGTCGTTGCAGCCTTCCTGGCGCTGCTGGCCCTGCGCGCCGTGGGCGCGGGCGGCGCGGGGGCCGACCTCGGCGCGCGTTTGGACGCCCTGCAGGCCGAACTCGCCCGCGCGCCGGCCACCTTGCGCGAGGAGTTGCGCGCCGTGAGCGTGGAGCTGCGCAACGAGCTGCATGGCGGCTTCGCCCGCCAGGCCCAGGTGCACGAAACCCGCTTCGAAGGTTTTTCCCGTTCGGTCAGCGACGGCATGAAGACCTCCACCGACGGCCTCGCCATCGGCCAGACCACAAGGCTCGGCGAGACCAACGCCCAGATGAAGACCCTGGCCGAGGGGCAGAAGGCGGCGCTGGAGGGCGTCGCCGCCAAGCTCGACGCCATGACCCAGGCCGACGCCGCTCGTCAGGAGAAGCTGCGCGAGACCCTGTCCGCCAGCCTGGAGCAGCTGCGCCGCGACAACGAGGCCAAGCTGGAGCAGATGCGCGCCACCGTGGACGAGAAGCTGCAGGGCACCCTGGAAAAGCGGCTGGGCGAGAGCTTCCAGATCGTCAGCGACCGGCTGGAGCTGGTGCACAAGGGCCTGGGCGAAATGCAGACCCTGGCCACCGGCGTGGGCGATCTGAAGCGGGTGCTGACCAACGTGAAGTCCCGCGGCGGCTGGGGCGAAGTGCAGCTCGGCATGCTGCTGGAGGACATGCTGACGCGAGACCAGTTCGCCTCCAACGTCGCCGTCCAGCCCGGATCGGCGGAACGGGTGGAATACGCCGTCAAGCTGCCGGGCAAGGGGGAAGGCGAACCCCTGTGGCTGCCCATCGACGCCAAGTTCCCTCACGAGGACTACGACCGCCTGCTCACCGCACAGGAGACGGGCGTGTCCGAAGAGGTGGAGCGCGCCGCCCTGGCCCTGGAGCGGGCGGTGCGGCTCCAGGCCAAGACCATCTGCGCCAAGTACGTACACCCGCCGCATTCCACCGACTTCGCCATCATGTACCTGCCGACCGAAGGCCTGTTCGCCGAGGTGATCCGCAGGCCCGGCCTGATGATGGAGCTGCAGCAAAACCAGCGGGTGATGATCACCGGGCCGACCACCCTGTCGGCCATCCTGAACAGCCTGCAGATGGGCTTCCGCTCGGTGGCCATCGAGAAGCGCTCCAGCGAAGTCTGGCAGGTGCTCGGCAAGGCCAAGGCCGAGTTCCGAAAGTACGGCGAGGTTTGGGACCGCCTGGGCAAGCAGCTCGCCGCCGCTCAGAACACCGTGGCCGACGGCGGCAAACGCACCCGCGCCCTGGAACGCAGCCTGAGGCAGGTTGAGACGATCGAAGCGGTGGAGGGTCCGGCCGACCTGCTGGCGCCGCCCGCGGGCGATGAGGAGGACGAAGCGGCCTGACCGGCCCGATCGCACGACGACAGGCTACAAGGCGCATACCTCCGTTCGCGGCCCGGGACTTGCACCGAAGCGCTTCCGCTTTCCGGCGACTCACGGATTTGTGTTGCAACGAATCCGCAGTCAATTACGGCATGAAAATGGCGCTTGCCATGGGGTGGGAGGTTAAGGGATAGTAACCCTACCAAATCAGGCCGTTGGCAGGGACTCTGAAGATGCAGACGCATCACAACGGCTCCGCTTCCGCGGTTCGGGCGCATGAGGAGCTGTTCGCCTATTGGGCCTCACGCCGGGAGGGGGGCCGCCTGCCCGGCCGTCGCCAGATCCATCCCGCCGACTTCAAGCGCCACCTGCCCACGGTCAGCCTCATAGACGTGCGCCACCGACCCGCCCGCGACTACCGCCTACGCCTGGCCGGCACCGGCCTCTATGGCGTCTACGGGCGCGAGATCACCGGCTTGAGGCTCGAGGACGTCTACGATCAGGCGTCGGCGGACTACTGGCGCGGCCAGCTCGACAGCGTGGTGGAGGAGCGGCGGCCGGCCGTCGGCTTCCACTCCCTGTCCTGGCGGGGTGCGGCCCACCTGTCGCTGCTGTGGCTCCGACTGCCCTTGGCGGGCGATGGCTGCAACGTGGACATGATCCTGGGCTACGACGTCCTGGTCGGCGCACCGCCCGAGGAGCGCCCCACCGGCATCCGCGCCGCCTAGGCCGCCGCCGCGGCGTCGCGGCGAATGCGCTCCACCATGGACGCCAAGCCGTTGGCGCGCTGGGTGGACAGGGCGCCGGCCAGCCCGATCCGGGCGAAGGCCGCCTTGGCGTCGAAGCCCGCGATCTCCTCGGGCGTGCGGCCGGACAGCAGGCGCAACACCACCGCCACCAGCCCCCGTACGATGTGAGCGTCGGAGTCGCCTCGAAAGCCGAGCCTTGGTCCCGGCTCTGGCTCGGTCACCAGCCAGACTTGGCTTGCGCAGCCGCGAACCTTGTTGGCGTCGCTGCGCTCGGCGTCGCTCAGGGGTTCGAGGCCTCGCCCCAGGTCGATAATGTGGCGGTATCGCTCCTCCCAGTCGCCGAGCAGCTCGAACTCGTCGGCCAGGACGTCCAGCTCGGTGTCGATGGAAGAGGTCATGGGTGGCCGCCGCTCCGCACGCCCCAACGCGCGCAACGAGCGCGCGGGGAGAGAGGCGCGGACTTAGGCGGCCGTGCGCGTGGCCTCAAGCGGCGCCTCGGCGCTCGCGTCGCCCGCCTGCACGCAGGGCAGGCGCACCCTGGCCGTAAGCCCCTCGCCCAGCCCCGAGCGCAGGGTCAGCATGCCCCCCATCTCGCGGCAGAGCAGGCTGACGATGGACAGGCCCAGCCCTGCCCCGCCCGTGCGGCGCACCAGGGCGTTTTCCC
>CAXTRP010000178.1:0-6486 GCA_964246615.1 uncultured Caulobacteraceae bacterium
GGCCACCGCCTGGTCATAGTGCTCAACTTCCTGGCCGCCGAGCAGGGCGGCGGTATGGTCCTTCGACTTACCGAGCGGGCCGGCCTCTTTCCAAGTCACCACCGTCAGCACGCCCGGAGCCGCGCGGGCCGCACTCGTGTCTACGGACGCCATCCGGCCCTTTGCGACGCCGGCTCCCAGGATGAAGCCGTAGGCCGGGTTGGCGACGATGTCGTGGCGCTCATAGGCGTAGGGCGCATGGCCCGACGTCTTCAGCGGCCCGTCGATGCGGTCGTGCGGATGGCCGACGACCTTCAGCTGGTCGATGGGGTTGGTGGTGGCGGGCTGATCGAACTTCATGCGGCTTCAGCCTTGTCTTGTGCGAGCACCGCTGAAAGCGTGCGTTCAACCAGCGCCAGCTTGAAGCGGTTCTCAGTCGTTGGGTGTGCGTCGGCGAAAAGACGCTGGGTCACGGCCTTGGCGCCCTGCGGCAGGGCGGCGTCGGCCGCTTCCAACCGCCAAGGCTTGTGGGCGACCCCGCCAAGCGCCACGCGACCGCCGCCGCCCGGTTCCACCACCGAGGCGATGGAGATCAGCGCAAAGGCGTAGGACGCGCGATCACGCACCTTCGAGTAGTTCTGCCGTCCACCCACGGGTTTGGGCAGGGTGACCGCGGTGATCAGCTCGCCCTTGATCAGCGTGGTCTCGATCTCAGGCGTATCGCCTGGCAGGCGGTGCAGGTCCGCGATCGGGATCGCCCGGGTGGAACCATCCGGGCGCACCGTCTCCACGGTCGCGTCGAGCACGCGCATAGCCACGGCCATGTCGCTCGGGTGAGTGGCGATGCAGTGCTCGCTGGCCCCCACGACGGCAAGGCCGCGGTTGAACCCGCCGATGGCCGAGCAGCCCGACCCCGGCCGGCGTTTGTTGCAGGCCTGGTTGGTGTCGTAGAAGTACGGACAGCGGGTTCGTTGCAGGAGATTGCCCGCCGTGGTCGCCTTGTTGCGAAGCTGGCCGCTCGCGCCGGCCAGGAGTGCGCGGGACAGGACGGCGTAGTCGCGGCGCACCCGTGGATCGGTCGCCAGATCGGTGTTCCTGACCAGCGCGCCGACCCGCAGGCCGCCCTCCGGCGTCGGTTCGATCCGGTCGAACCCCAGCCCGTTGACGTCGATCAGGTGAGAGGGCGTCTCCACCTGAAGCTTCATTAGGTCCAACAGGTTGGTGCCGCCGGCGATGAACCTGGCGTTCGGCGCCTGCGCGGCGGCCGCCGCCGCGCCAGCCGAACTCGTCGCGCGTTCGTAGGTGAAGGGCTTCATGCGCGCGCACTCGATGCGTTGGTCGCGGCCACCTCGGTCATGGCCTCGATGATGTTCGAGTAAGCCCCACAACGGCAGATATTCCCGCTCATTCGTTCGCGCAGCTCGTCGGTCGTCACCATGGGGGGCGAGTTGAGGTCGGCGCTGGCGTAGCTCGGAATGCCGGCCCTGATCTCATCGAGCACCGCCACGGCCGAGCAGATCTGGCCCGGCGTGCAGTAGCCGCACTGGTAGCCATCGTGCTTCACGAACGCCGCCTGCATGGGATGCAGATGCTCGGGCGAGCCCAGGCCCTCGATGGTGGTGACCTTGGAGCCCTCGTGCATCACCGCCAGGGTCAGGCAGGCGTTGATCCGTCGCCCGTCGACGATGACGGTGCAGGCCCCGCATTGGCCATGGTCGCACCCTTTCTTCGAGCCGATCAGGTGCATGTGCTCGCGTAACGCGTCCAGGAGCGTAGTCCGGGTGTCGAGATCGAGCGCATGGCGCTCCCCGTTCACCTCCAAGGTGACATGGCTGGTGGACGGCAGCTCCTGCACGGGCTCGGCGCTGGCGATTGAAGCGCCGCTTACCGCCACGGAAGCCGCTCCCGCCACCAGAAGTCCGCGGCGGGACAGCTCGACATCGAAACCTTCATACATGCTGCCTCTCAACACAGGTGCGCCGCTGGGCAAGGTGATCGGGGACGCTGTGAGGGCAACGTCCCGCTCGCCCCAAAGGCTCCCCCTCGGACCGGCGTTTAGAAGGTCCGCAAGGCGGCGGCGCCTTCAGCCCGACCGCGATGTCGCGCTGGCGATGAAATGAAAAACCCGGCGCCGTTCCGATCGGTTCTGCTGGTCGCGGACATGGCCGAAAGTCGCTCCTCCATCGGCAGAGATCGGCTAGAAAGCCAAAGCTTCCGCTTTCGAACAGCATCGGACACTCGCCTTGGCCAAATACAAGATCGCCATCATCGGCTTCGGCAAGATCGCCCAGGACCAGCACGCCCCGGCCATCCAGGCGTCGCCGAATTTCGAGCTGGTCGCCATCTCGAACGGCGCTGGTGCGGGCCTGGCCGGCGTGCAATCCTTTCAGGACTATCCCGAGATGCTGCAGCAGGTGGCCGGCCTCGACGCCGTGGCGATCTGCACACCGCCAGGCCCTCGCCGCGTCATCGCCGCCGATTGTCTGGCCGCCGGCAAGGACGTGCTGCTGGAAAAACCCCCTGCCGGTTCGGTGGCCGAGGTCACCGACATCGCGCACCGGGCGCTGGCGGCGAAGAAAGTGGCTTTCGCTACCTACCACGCCCAGCATAACGCTGCAGTCAAGCGGGCCGCCGACGCATTGGCCGGCAAGCAGATCAAGGTGCTGACCGTGACCTGGAAGGAGGACATACGTCATTGGCACCCAGGCCAGGACTGGATCCTGAAGGCCGGTGGCTTCGGCATCTTCGACCCCGGCATCAACGCCATGTCGATCCTCACCCGGATCGCTCCCGAACCGATCTTCATCGACGGCGCGGAGCTGTTCTTTCCGGCCAATCGTGATGCGCCGATCGCCGCCAACCTGAAGTTCAGCACGGGCCTTCGGCCCGACGAGCAACTGATCGGCGCGCTCGACTGGCGCCAGACCGGTCAGCAGACCTGGGACATCGACATTGAAACCACCGATGGCTTGAAGCTCAAGCTCAGCCAGGGCGGCGCGCACCTGGAGATCGACGGGCAGCCGCCGTTCGACGGCCCGCCCGACGAATATCCCGACATCTACCGTGAGTTCGCCACCCTTTTGGACAAGTCTCAATCCAAGGTGGAAGCCTCTCCCTACCAGCTCGTCGCCGACGCTTTCATGCTGGGTAAGCGGACGCAGGTGGAGCCGTTCAATTGGTGAGCGAGACCGGCGACCAATGATCGGACAACAGACGTCCGATCGGCTGGCCGCGGGCTCGCGATACGTTCCTGTTCGGCAGGCGCGGGCAGTATGGCCTCACTCCCCGGGGCTTCTTAGATAGCGTCCATGGATACAGGTGAGTTGGCGCCGGCTCGCAGCGGCCTCGGCCGTTCAGAGCCGCGACGATGGTCGTTGTTCGGCCTTCACCACTCGATCAGCGTCCCCGATAGCGCCGCCGGCAAGCTGTCTCAGTACCGCGCCTTCGCCGGCCCCGCCCTTCTGGTAAGTGTCGGTTACATGGACCCCGGTAACTGGGGCGCCGATCTGCAGGGCGGGGCGCGCTATCGCTTCGGGCTGATGTGGGTGGTGTTGCTGGCGAGCCTCCTGGCCATCGTACTGCAGGTGCTCGCCACAAGGCTGGGCGTAGTCACGGGGAAGGACTTGGCCCAGGCTTGCCGAGACGAATATCCGGCTTGGACTCGCCTCCCGAACTGGCTTCTGGCCGAGTTCGCCATAGTCGCCTGCGATCTGGCCGAAGTGCTCGGCAGCGCAGTAGCGCTTAACCTGCTCTTTCACATTCCTCTTCTCTGGGCGGTGTTGATAACGGCTGGAGACGTGCTCCTGCTGTTGGCGCTCCAAAGGCTGGGCATGCGGCTCATCGAGGCCGTGGTGCTTCTGCTGGTGATTACGATAGGCGCATGTTTCGCGATCGAACTTTTCGTCCTGCCCCGCACGACGCCACACTTCGCGGAGATCGGGCGGGCGCTCCTGTCGCCCGGTCTTCGTCAAGCCGGAATGGCCACCGCTGCGATCGCGATCGTCGGAGCTACGGTCATGCCCCACAACCTTTATCTCCACTCGGCCCTGGTCCAGAGCCGTCAGCTGCGAGCCGACGATGCGTCACGCCGGGCGGCCCTGCGCTGGAACGCCGTGGATACGACGGTGGCGTTGAGTCTGGCCTTCTTCGCCAACGCCGCCATCCTCGTGCTTGGCGCCGTCACCTTCCAGGGTCGCACCGGGCTGACCGTCGGTAGCGTTCATTACGTCTTCAACGCCGATACCGATTGGATCCGGGTGGCCTTCCTCACGCTCGCCCCGCTCCTTGGGACCTTTACCGCGAGCTTGTTGTTCGCCGTGGCGCTTCTGGCGAGCGGTCAATCATCGACGATCACCGGCACGCTCGCCGGTCAGGTCGTGATGGAGGGGTTCCTTGATCTGCGCCTGTCGCCTTGGGCGCGGCGGCTGGTCACACGTCTCGTCGCCATTGTTCCGGCTGTCCTGGTGCTCGCCTTGCATGGTGGAGGCGGGGTGAACAGCTTGCTCGTCCTCAGCCAGGTTATCCTGGCGCTACAGCTTCCTTTTGCAATGTTTCCCCTGTTGCACCTGACCAGCCGCAGGCAGGTGATGGGTCGTTGGCGCAGTGGAGCCTTGCTGGCGGCGGCGGGATGGTCCAGCGCACTGTTGATCACCGCCCTGGACATCTATGGCCTGCCAAGCTCTCTCGGCGACGCAATGACGATTTTCACTAGGTGAAAGGGACGGAGAGTCTTTTCCCGGAACACCATTTATTGAGTAGTCGACCCCTGCGCCGACTTCACGCCGTAAGCGGCCATGATCACCTCGACGGCGGCCTCCACGTTCTCCTGGACCTGCGCGTCACCCGGCGCCTCGATCACGTTCATCAGACGCTGGCGGTAGAGCGCGCCCAGGCACATGTCGCAGAACTGATCCACGACCCGGGACGCATCGGCGCGACGGATCCGGCCGAGCCGCATCTGTTGCTCCATGAATACGGCTAGGCGCACCCGGCCGCGCTTGGGGCCGGCTTCGTACAGCACCCGTCCGAGTTCGGGGAACCGAACCGCTTCTGCGATGACCGCGCGGCTCAGTTGCACCGCCGCTTCGCCAAGCACGAGATGGGTGTAGCGAAGGCCCACCTCGCGCAACACGGCCTCGACATCGTCACCCTCTGCAAGCAGACTATCGAATAAAACAGCCTGTTTGAGGTCGCAGTCGTCCTGGATCACGGCCGAAAACAGGTCCTGCTTGGACCGAAAATAGTTGTACAGAGTACCTTTGGAGCCCCCGACCTGGGCCGCAATAGCGGACATCGACGTCTCCGCGAAACCTTCGGCCATGAAGACTTCACGCGCTACGTCCACGATTGCCTGGCGGCGAGCATCACGGGCCGTAGGCTGGGGGCCGCCATCGTCCATCTTATGACCCTGATAAGCGCTCGAACTAGGCGCAGGTATGCAGAGGCGCCTCCCAGCAACAGGACTGTACCGTACGGTCGAACCCGATCTGTGTCGAGACGGGCCGGGTTCCATCGCGCTTCGCAAGGCTTACAGGATCCTCGATTGAGGACGAGGCCCGCCCCTGCGCCTCGCCCACAAGCGACATACCAAGACCGCAAGGTCGTGAGGCGAGACGAGCACGGCCGCTGTGCGAGCAGGCTCGCATGGGCTCCATCTGCCCAATGTGTCGCTTTTGAGATCGTTGGGCTTGTGTCCGGGTGACATTTGAGGTGGTTAAGCGCGGCGCTACGTGGGGTGAGAAATGTCCAGGGTCCGGCTGAAGTCCAAGCTGATGAGTTCCAGCCTGGTGGCGCTGAGCCTTGGGCTGGCCGTCGCCTCGACGGCCTTGGCGCAGAACACCCAGAGCGCGCCGGAATCGATGTTCAGCGCCATGCATTGGCGCAACATCGGCCCGTTCCGGGGCGGTCGCGCGGTCACGGTTACGGGCGTGCCGGGCGAGCCTGACGTCTTCTACTTCGGCGCGGCCGGGGGCGGCGTCTGGAAGACTAACGACGCCGGCAGCACGTGGAAGCCCATCTTCGACAAGGAGCCGATCGCCTCCATCGGTGCGGTGGCGGTCGCTCCCTCCGACCACAACGTCGTCTATGTCGGGACAGGCGAGGGCGATCTTCGCGGCAACGTCAGCTATGGCGACGGCGTCTACAAGTCGGTCGACGCCGGCAAGACGTGGACCAACATCGGGCTGAGGGACACCCGCCAGACCGGCGCGATCATCGTGGACCCGACCAACCCGAACGTGGTGCTGGTCGCCGCCCTCGGCCACGCTTTCGGCCCCAACGCAGAGCGCGGCGTGTTCCGCTCGGCCGACGGCGGCAAGACCTGGACCAAGGTGCTCTACCGCGACGAGAACACCGGCGCCATCGACGTCACCTTCGATCCGAACAACCCGCGGATCGTCTATGCCGCCTTGTGGCAGGTGCGCCGCCAGCCCTGGAACTTCGCCAGCGGCGGCCCGGGCAGCGGCCTGTTCCGTTCCTCGGATGGCGGCGTCACCTGGACGGAACTGA
>CAXTRP010000179.1:0-4894 GCA_964246615.1 uncultured Caulobacteraceae bacterium
GGCACGGTCAACGGGCCGCGGGTCTGGAAATACTGACCCTTGTAGTCGAGCCTGTGGACCTTGGCGGGATCGGCAAAGCGTCCGCTCGCCTTGTCGACGATCAGCGCGTCGTCCTCCCAACTGTCCCAGAGGCCCATGACCGCCTCCATGAACTCGTCGGCGCGGTCGTAACGAAGGTCGTGCTCCAGGTGCTCGGTGCGGCCGAAGTTCTCCGCTTCGGAGTCGTTCAAGGAGGTGACGATGTTCCAGGCCGCGCGCCCCTTGGTCATCAGGTCGAGCGTCGCGTACAGCCGCGCCACGTGGTAGGGTTCGTAATAGGTGGTGGAGTAGGTCGCGCCCAAGCCGAGACGCGAGGTTACCGCGGCCATGGCCATCATCACCACGGTCGGGTCGAGCTTCACCGCGCGCACCCCGTTCTCTACCGTGGCGCGATGATCAGCGCCGTAGATGTCGGGCATGGCCAGCCTGTCGTCGAAGAAGGCGAGATCAAAGCGGCCATCCTCCAAGGTGCGAGCGATGCGCTGATAGTATTCAGGCGTGGTGAAGTCCGTCATTGAGGCCGGGTGCCGCCAGGAGCCCGCGTAGTTCGAGCAGTTCTGCGCCTGCATGAAGGCGATCAGAGACATCCGCCGGGGTTTCTTGCTCATTTTGCGTCCGCGTTCAGGGGAGCGGACGTCGCGATGCATGAGAGCTCAGCCGCTTGGAGGCGACTCGCCCGCCGCGTCTGAACCCTGTCTCGCGGCGCCGCCTCAAGATCAGGTCTCAGAGCTGTCTGCCAGCGCCGGGTAGACGCCACAAATGACGGCTGGCTATACATTCATAGCCAAGCCAAACTTGTAGCCTCTCTTTCAAACGCCCAGAGCGTGGCGCAAGCCATGCCTGGGAGATCGCACGATGGACGCGGCCATTTCAGAGAACACCCGAGACCACGCGGCCGAAGCGCCAGGCGCCCGCACGACGGTTTCCACCGCTTTCGCGCGGTTTGCCGCCGGACTTGAACTCGCCCAGGTACCAGATGAGCTGGTGGCCAAGGCCAAGGCGCATATGCTGGACGCTCTGGGCATCGCGCTCGCCTCCACAGGCTTCGACTACGCAGGTCCGATCCTGGAAGGCGCCCGCAAGTTGGGGGCGGGCGACCAAGCTCACGCGCTGGGTACGGGCGCGCCTCTGCCGCCAGCCGGCGCGGCCCTAGTGAACGGCACTCTGATCCACGGGCTGGATTTCGACGACACCCACATTGGCGCCATCTACCACGCCACCGCTCCGGCCCTTGCGGCGGCGCTTGCGACGGGCGAGGCGGCGAATGTCAGTGGCAAGGAGCTCTTGACTGCCTACATCGCCGGCCTGGAGATCGGCTGCCGGTTGGGCCTGGCTGCGGGCGGCGGGTTCCGCGACCGGCACTTCCATCCGACCGCCCTCTGCGGCGCTTTCGCCGCCAGCTTCGTCGCCGGCCGGCTGATGGGGCTGGACGTCGCGACCATGGTCTCGGCCTGCGGCCTCTGCGGCAGCATGGCGGCGGGCATCCTGGAGCTGGAGGGCTCCTGGCTGAAGCGGATGCACCCCGGCTGGGCCGCCCACAGCGGCGTCTCGGCGGCGGCGATCGCCAGTTGTGGCTTTCGCGGACCCGCCACCACCTTCGAGGGCCCGCGCGGCTTCTACCAGACCCACCTCGGCCGCATTCCGACCGGCGACGCCTCCCCTGACCAGGACCTCGGCACGCACTGGTCGATCGGCGGCATCGCGCTCAAGCCCTATCCCTGCTGCCACTTCATCCACGGCTTCGTCGACTGCGCGCTGGAACTGCGGCCGAAAGTGAAGCTGGAGGAGATCGAGCGGATCGATTGCCTGATCCACAAGCGCATCCTACACATGGTCGGCGGGCCGCAACGCCCGTCCGAACCTTATGCTGCGATGTTCAGCGTGGCCTACACCGTCGCGCTTGCGCTGATTACCGGCAAGGTCGACCTTGCCGCGTTCCACGATAAGGGGGTGAAGGATGCGCAGATCCTGGCGCTCGCCGAGCGCGCCTTCTGCGCCGAGGATCCCACGAGCGACTTCCCCGTCCACTTTCCGGGCGAGGTCAGCATCACCCTGAAGAACGGCGAAGTCGTCTCCCACCGGGTGGCCACCAGTCTTGGCACGCCCGAGCGCCCGCTCGCCGTCGCCGACATCGAAGCCAAGTTCATGGACAATGCGACCCGGGTCACGAGCGCGGATGCGGCGCGCGCGCTGATGCAGGCGGTCTGGAGCGTCGAGACCTTGGGGAGCGTCGCCGAGCTCACACGCCTTTGCGTCACATCGGGCCGCTGAGTTCCCCGCCGGCTAGAGCCGGCGGTCGGCCTCTTGCGTTCGCAAAACGGCTTGAGCGAAAGCGTTTCGGCGAAGCCAGAAGATCAGGGCCGCCACGATAAAGCCCGCGGCGGTGACATGGCTGAGCGCTTGGCCGAGGCTGTCCGCCCGTCCACCGGCCAGCTTGGCCAGGGTGGCGATGGCGGGCGGACCCGCGCCACCGCCGATCAGCCCCACGGCGGTCTGATAGGCGCCGACGGCTCGGCCGCGGCGCGCCGCCGTCGTGATCTCGCACACTGCCGCAGGCCCCAGGGCGATGCAGGCCGCGGCGCACCCCATCATGACCGACGCGCAGAGAACAAAGACACCTGGGTCCCGCACGAGGCCGCAAATGAGGGCCGCCGGCAGCGCCAGCAGGGTGGAGCATCCCGCTGTGAGATATTTTGCGTCCAGCCGGCCTCGCTGCGCCAGGCGATCTGCAGCCGTGGACGCGAGCCAGATGATCAGGGTGGTGGCGAACAGGAACCCGACGCCGAGCGAAGCCCCAGCACGGCCCGGGCTCCAGCCGTAGGCGCGGATGAGATGCGTGGGCGCCCAGGACGAGAGGCTGTAGCCCACGACCGCCATGAGCCCGACGGCGAAAAACAGGCCGCTGTAGTCCGCAATCCTTCGGTAGGACGTTGGTCTTTCTACGTTGATAGAGCGGCGCGGCGTGGCCGAAAGGATCGGCTCCTCCACGGCGGCAAAGGCCGTCGCGCGCCGCCCGGGTTCCGGCAACGCCGCCAGTAGACCTGCGACCAGCACGCCCGGCGCTCCGACGAGGATGAGCACGGCTCGCCAAGGCGCTACCGCGAGGTTCGGGTGCGCGCCCACCCAATGCTGCACCGCGCCGATCAAGAGCCCCCCGCTCAGGAGGGCGACGCCGGTCCCCCAGTAGATCGACATGCCGAGCAGGCCGAGCCTGCGGGTCCGGACCTCTGGCGGAAAGGCGTCGGTGACCAGGGAGACCGAGGTCGGCAGCAGCACGGCCTCACCAATCGCGACCCCCACGCGCGCGAGGAGCAGCTGCCCGAAGGTGTGGGACAGGCCGCTTGCGACCGTCATCAGGCTCCAGAGCGCCAAGCCGAGCGCCGCCAAGCGGAGCCGCCGCGTCCGGTCGGCCGCCCAGCCGAGCGGTACGCCCATGAAGGCGTAGAAGAAGGCGAAGGTCGGCCCGAGCAGCAGGCTGACTTGGACGTCGTTGACCTTGAACTCATGCTGGATCGAGGGAACCAGCAGGCTCAGGACCGTTCGATCGACGTAGGAGAGTATCGTCGCGACGATCAGCGTCGCCAGGATCGCCGAAGCTACCGCAGTCGGAGGATAAGACCGCCATTGCGTCCTTTGGAGCGCGGCGCGGGAGTTGCGCCAACCCTTCGCGGTCATGTTCGATGTTTTCCAGTTCTGCCAACCTTCTCACCGCCGATCCCTCGAGCGGGTGTCCGTCGTCCAGACCAAGAAAGACGGCCGACCCGCGGAGCGGGTCGGCCAGTGCAGGGGCGGGTGGAAGCTCCCCTGTTCAATCCTACTTCCAGCGATAGCTGAGGGTCACGCCATAGACCTGTGGCAGGCCCGCGGTGCGGTAGCGGGTGTCTGTGGTCTGATTGACGGTGACGACATAGAACTCGTCGCCCACGTTGCGGGCGAAAAGGCTGACCCGATAGCGCCCGTCAGCCGTCGCCACGCCGCCCCGCAAGTCCACCAGAGTGTAGTTCTTCAGCTGGAAGTCGGGGGCGGGCGCCGCCGCCGTGTTGAAGGTGGCGTTGGCGGCGCTGTGATAGGTGGCGGATGCGCCGATGAAGCCGTTCAGCCAATCAAGGATCGGACGTTGGTACTCGCCGTCGGCGACGACCTCCACCTTGGGCGTATATGGCAGCTGCGACCCCGCGAAATTGCCGAACGCGCCCTCGCCGTTATAGGCGGAGAAACTCTTGGTCACGTCTGTCTCGAGATAGGTGCTGTTCAGACTGAGCGTCAGACCTTGGATCGGCCTTGCTTGGACTTCGCCCTCAAAGCCCCAAATCTGGGAACGCGGTATGTTGATCAGTTGCTCCAGCAAGCCGAAGATTGGGTCCTTGACCTTGGTCCTGAGCTGCTTGTTGGTGTAGGAGTCGTAGAACAGCGCACCGTTCACCTGCACGCGCCGGTCCAGAAGCGGCGCCTTGAAGCCAACCTCGTAGGCGTCCACACGCTCCTGTTTGACGGGCTGGAACTGCGCTGTCGTCGAGGCGACCGTAGGCGAAATGATGCCCGACTTATAGCCGACGTTGTCGCTGGCGTAGAGGAGCGCGCCTGACGAGGTCGTGTAATCTGCGCCCACCCGGTAGGATAGGTTGTTCTGGTTCAAGCCATTGCGGACGTTCGTCGGCGTGTAGTCGGGGGCCGGTGTCAGGGAGGTGCAGCCCCTCGGGGCAACGAGGACGATCGGCGTCGTCTTCACCCCGATCGCCTTGAACAGGGTCTCCAACTCATCGGTTGTCGCCTCCAGCGGGCCTCCATCGCCGGGGCTGTCGGGATCGAAGCTGCAGCTGGTCGCGCGTCGGTCTGATTCCGTGCCGCGCACACC
>CAXTRP010000179.1:4904-6485 GCA_964246615.1 uncultured Caulobacteraceae bacterium
GGGTGATGCGGTTGGTCAGCCGGTAGTCGAGATTGCCGAATAGGGCGTAGTCGTTGATCGTCTGCTGGGTCAGGGCCTCGACGTTGTGGATCGGGGGCGCCAGTGGGCCGAGCGGCTGGCTGTTTGTCGTGTAGGTCGTCGCGCTTTCTCCGTCGACGATGCCGGCGTAGGCGTAGTTACCTCCAAACACATAGGTCAGCGGGCCGGTGTGGCCGTTGAGCCGAAGCTCTTGGGTGAAGGAGCGGATGTGACCCGCGGTGTTGAGATAGTTGAACTCCCCACCTTCCCCGCCGCTTCCCGAGGCGTCGATGGTCTTGTTCACATCGATATGCTGATAGCTGCTCAGCGAGGTGACGGTGAGGTCGGGCGTCAAGGTGTAATCAGCGCGGAGCGACGTCTGGAAAAAGACGTCGTCCGACCGGAACGGCACGCCCGCCGGCCAGTCCGCCGCCCGGTCGTTGTTGGGGGCCAACGGCGAGTTCAGCAGGGCCGCCGACGCCTTGGAGGGCACGTCGGGAACGATGGCGGTGAGCTGCTGGGCCGTGGTGTCAGAGCCGTCGCGGAAGCCGTTGACGTCCAGCTCGAACTTCAGCTTCTCGATCGGATGCCAGTCCAGGATCAGCCGGCCTTGGCCGACGTCCTGTTCGCCGAGCGAGGCTCCGGGCCGCGTCAGGCTGTACTGGTAGGCGCCGCCCTGATCGGTCCTGAGCGACAGGCGCCCCGTCAGGGTGTCGGTGAGCGGGCCGCTGACGAACCCTGTGGCGTCGACCTGACCGAAGCGCTCGTAGGTGAAGTCGGCGCCGGCCTCGTAGTCGCGGGTGGGCTTGGCCGCGACGTAGTTGACCGCGCCACCCGTGGAGTTCTGGCCGAACAGGGTTCCCTGCGGCCCCTTCAGCACCTCGACCCGCTGCAGGTCCAAGGGCGCGACCTCCGTCATGACCGGGTACGGCAGTGGCGTCTGGTCGAGATAGACCGTGACGGCGGGAGATGAACCCAGGCCCGAGTCATAGAGCCCTATGCCGCGCAGCACGTAGACCGGCTCGCCGAAGGTGGTCGCAGCGAAGTTGAAGCCTGGGACGACCTTAGTCAGGTCGGCGGCGCTCGTGATTCCACGGGCGACCAGAGCATCGCCGGTGACCGCCGTCACGGTGATCGGCACGGAGTTGATCGACTGTTCGCGCTTCTGGGCGGTGACCACGATCTCCTGCAGCTGCGTCCCGTTCGCGCCCGGCGCCACGTTGGCCGAGGTGACGCCCGGTGCAGCGGCGGCGGCGCTCCCTGAGTTCGGCTCGCGCGGGGACGGCGCCGCGTCGGAGTTCGCCGGGTTGGCCGCGGGCGATGGCGGCTGGGGCGTTGCGGGCGAGCTAAGGCCTTGCGCCCAGGCTGAGGTCGCTAAAGCCGCGCCAAGAACACTGAGCGAAACGCCAATCCGATTTGCGGTACGACGCCCACTGGACGTATGAACTCTCACGCGCATCCGCACGCCTCCCCCGTGTTCATTTTCTGGCTGCACTCTTCTGGCGGAGGCAGACCGGACCGAGCGATCCGGGTGGAGGATGGATGGAGGGCCTTGCGGTGTCA
>CAXTRP010000180.1:0-6480 GCA_964246615.1 uncultured Caulobacteraceae bacterium
CGGCTGGAGAAGGACGGCGCGGTAGTGACCTCGGTACCGCGGGAGGAATGGCACCAATTCCTCCAGGAGCTCATCCCGCCGGGGGTCTCGCAGCTGTTTTTCTTCGACGGCGAGAAGATACGGGAGATCGCCGACGGCGAGGACGAGAACGAACAACTCGCCGAAGCCGTGCGGGGACTGCTCGGCATCGACATCGTCGGCCGGCTCCGAACCGACCTCGGCCTCTACCTGGCGCGGCGCCAGCGCGACGACGGCGGCTCGGTGGCGGCGCGCCTCGAGGCCGTGATCCGGGACATCGCCGTCGCGGGTAGGCGGGTCGGCGCCCTTGCCGACGAGGTAGCGGAAATTGTCTCAATGCGGGATTCCCAGGCGCGCGCCGCCGAGCAGGTCCGCCGCCGCTTCGTGGCCGAAGGCGGCGATGCGGCCATGCACGTCGCCCGGACGGAGGCCGAGCGCGACGAGGCGCGCCGGGCGATCGTGCGGGGAGAGCATGAATTGCGCGAGCTGGCCAACGGGTTGCTGCCCTTCGCCTTCGCCCCGCGCACCGTGGGCGCGTTCAAGGCCGCCCTCGCGCGCGCCGGCATCGTCAACGGGCAGGCGGACCAAGGCCGCTCCGTGCGGGAAGCGCTGGCCGCCTGGCGGGCGGAAGGGCTACCCAAGCGCGAAGCGCGCTGGAGCGCCGCGCATTGGGCTGACCTGAAGCGCCTCGTCGACGCGCTCGGCGTGCCCGATCGACCGAAGGCGTTGGCGCCGGCCCTCCAGGAGGTCGGGGACGGTTCCGCCGCCCTGGCCCGCTTGGATGAGGTGGAAGCCTCCGTTCGTCCAAGCGCCGTCCGCCTGTTGGGCGAACTGGACGAGGGAGCCCGCCGCATGCGCGCGCTGGAAACCGTGATCGCCCGCGCCGACAGTGCGGCGTCGGGCATCATGCTCGATGAACTCAGGCTCGCGGAGCAGCGCGTCGGCGCTACAGAGGCCACGTTGAAGGCGCGACAGGATGAACTCACCGTCTTGAGGGGGCAACTCGTCACGCTGGAGCGCGAGCGCAGGCGATGCCTCGACGAGCAGGCCGCGTCGGTCGAAGCCGCGCATCGGTCGGCGCTGGCTTCCAGGGTTGCGCAGGCGCTGGCAGACTATGAAACCCGGCTCCTCGACCACAAGCTGTCGCAGCTGCGGCGGGAGTTCGTGTTCCGCTTCAACCTGCTAGCTCGCAAGGGCGACCTGATCGCGGACGTGCGGATCGATCCCGCGACGTTCGCGTCGACGCTGGTTGACCGGGAGGGAAGGGAGGTGCCGAAGGCCGCGTTGTCGGCAGGCGAGAAGCAGGTCTATGCGATCGCCATGCTGTGGGCGCTGGCCAGGACGAGCGGCCGTCCGCTGCCGATGATCATCGATACGCCGCTCGCACGCCTCGACTCCGACCATCGCAAGAACCTCGCGGAGCGTTACTTCCCCGCCGCCTCGCACCAGGTGATCCTGCTCTCGACGGACACGGAGGTCGATGAACGATTGATGGGCGACATCGAGGGGAGCGTGTCCCATGCCTATCGGCTGGACTACGACGCGGCGGCCGGCCACACGACCGTGACCCCGGGTTACTTCGGCACGCCGGATCGTGAGGGAGGGAAGACCCGTGCACTACAGCAAGCTTAGGGTTTCGGGCGATGCCGGCAGCAAGCTACGGGCCCTACGGCAGCGAACCGGGCTCACGCCCAATCTCCTTTGCAGGATCGCCATCATGACGTCCATCGAGGAGGGCGCGATCGGCGGCGGAGCAATACCGGACGAGGCGGGCGTGGAGTTCAACGCCTACACGCTGACTGGCGAGTATGGCGCCCTCGTCACGGCGCTGTTGCGCTGGGTCGAGGAGGGACCATCGCCCGAAAAGCCCCTTGGCGGCGATGAGCTTCTGCGCAGGCTGCGGGCGCACATACACCGGGGCGTCGGTACCCTATCCGTCCGCGCCAAGTCGCCTGCCGACCTCCTCCGAATGATCCCGGCCGCCGTAAGGGCTAACGCGGCGTGAGTAACCGCATCTACCTCGACCACAACGCCACGACGCCGATCGACGCGCAGGTCCGCGCCGCCATGGAACCATACCTCTCGGAGCTGTTCGGGAATCCCTCGAGCGTCGAGCACGAGGACGGGCGCCTGGCCGCCGAGGCCGTGGAGCATGCCCGAGAGCAGGTGGCCACCACCATCGGAGCGCGGCCGAACGAGATTGTATTCACGGGGGGCGCCACCGAGGCCAACAACATGGCGATCCTTGGGGCGGCACGGGCGCAGCCGGGCAAACGGCACATCATCACGACCCAGGTTGAGCATGCGGCCGTGATCGGTCCAGCATCGGCGCTGGAACACCAGGGATGGCGCGTGACCTATTTGGCAGTTGATGAGTATGGGCGGGTGTCGCCGGACGACGTCAGGGCGGCAATCACCAGCGAGACCGCACTGGTGTCCGTCATGGCCGCGAACAATGAGGTAGGCACGCTACAGCCGCTCCAGGCGATCGGGGCGATTTGCGCGGACAGCGAGGTGCTTTTCCACACTGATGCTGCGCAGTTGCCTGCGTGCGGCAGGCTCGACGTCGCGCGCGACGGCGTTCACTTGGCGAGCTTATCAGCGCACAAGGTTTATGGCCCAAAAGGTATTGGTGCCCTCTATGTCCGGTCGCGGCGACCACGGGCTCGATTGGAGCCAATTATCCATGGCGGTGGTCAAGAACGGGGTCTCCGGCCCGGCACGCTGAACACCCCTGCCATAGTGGGAATGGGCATGGCTTTCGAGATTGCCCGAAGTAGGGCACCAATCGACTCGAAGCGCTTGCGCGCTGCTTGCGACCGGTTTCGTGACCGGCTCCTTGACGCAGTAGAAGGTGCTGTCTTGAACGGTCATCGGAGTGAACGTCTAGCCAGCAATCTCTCGTTCTCGATCGAAGGGGTCGAACCGCTAGCCCTCATTTACCGACTGCGGGGAAATCTGAGCTTTTCTGCTTCGAGTGCTTGCTCAACTAACAAAGTTGAGACATCTCATGTTCTCATTGCGATGTTCGGCCATGGTCTCCGAGCTCGAGGCGCTTTCCGAATCACACCGGGGCGCCAGACTTCCGAGCATGAAATGGATTACGCCGTAAGCGTCCTAATCGAGCACGCACGCAATCTTCAAAGCAGTCGAACCGACTTATAGGCAGAAACTGATCTATCACAGCAATCAGTTGGGCAATACATGGTCAAATATCGACAGACGCATAGTTTGGCAGATACCTGTACAAACGCGCATACTTCTTAGCCTCCGACACGGGTACTGAGCCGCAATCTATCAAGCCTGTGGGTGAAAGAGGCATCTGACGCTCCACTTGGCGTAACTCGGCTTTTGTCAGGAAAGGCATGTCTACATGAAAGTGCTCGACGTCTGGACGGAAGAAACTTAGCTCGTCGAACTGGCATTGATCGAGTATGGACTTTTGCCCTTCATCGAAGAACACACCGCCGACCGTGACCATGCGCAAACCGTCCCGGTAGACGAAGTGCATAATCTGCTTGAACCTCATCTTTTGCCCAGGTGGGAGGACGCCGTTCCGCCGGGCAAGTGTCTCCTCTATGCAGCTTACAATCGCGCTTCTGTAAACCCCGGCCTGACCCCAGCCCACAAGGTCAACGTCGACCAAGCCAGGCGTCACGAACTCCTCACCAAGCTCAACTTCCAACTTGGAGACCAGCTTCAACGGCTCCGATCCGCTCGGCTGCCCTGAACTGCACTGAACTGATATTACAAAAACACTTCCGCTAACCATGCGTTGAGTGACGTGCCGTATGTCGTTGATCATAGCTTTGGAAAGCCGGTTGTCATAATCAAGCCATGCGATTGATCGCAGGCCGAAATCCACATTGGACAGTTGGGTTTCGGTCGCGCCCCAGAGCATCTCGATTCCGGCAAACGGGCGGTTATCAGCGAAACGCTGCCGTTTCTCAGCATCATCGCCAGGATCATCCTCGATATTCACCATTTTGGAGAAGCCAAGCGCACGATGAAACAGAGCGAAGTCAGCAAAATACACGGAGCCAAGGCCGACATACTGGTAGCTTTCCAAACTACCAAACCGCAGGCGTCGAAACGCATCGCACATCATCATTCGTTCGGCGTGCTTAGCTGGACGAACTTGATAGTCGGCCCGCTTATATGACTCCGTCATGCAGTGACATGCTTGTGCAAAGCCTGATCGAAGGCCAGGCTACCGACTTCGCTTGCGGACTTTGCGTCCAGAGAATCCTGCAAGGCTGCAACTTGATCGCGTGGTTTCCTGAACTGTATGCTCACGAGCTGTGGTCCCGTGCGCTCCTTTCGCACCGGCGAACTGAATGACCTTGATTGCGTAATCTCACGTACCTTGAGAGGTTGAGCTTGGGAAACAGCCTTGGTGAGAACTTGGTCAGCCTCTACCACGTCCCGTTCGCCATCAAGGCGTCGAAGGAACTCAAGCACGGTTCGCATACACTCGACCATCTCAAGCAACGTGGAGCGATACAACGCTGCGTCTTCGTCCACGCCAGTCTTTGTTGTGTTCCAGGGAAGTAGCCCAGCATTAGCCGAGTCGAAAAAGGCGTAGCCGCGAAAGCGTGCGAACTGATTATGATATTTGGGTGCGGCGACAGCCTCATCTTCGGCTAGTCTGCCCCAACCCGTAATGTCACTCTGGTTGGCTTCCAATACCATGCGTCCGTTACAGAAAATATACCAGCCAGCAAGCTTTGGGTTTGGGGTCGAAATGCCAGCAAAGATCCTTGTATAAACCTCCTCATCTCCGACCTTAATCGTATTCATTTGGCTTACAGGTGACAGTTCTCCGCCACTAAGCAGCGTCCAGGGTGAGGAGGGGCAACTTACATCATTGAAGGTTATCAACAGGCCCCGGTCTAAATACTCTTGCTGCCCACGTGCAATTTCACGCGCTAAATTGTTACGAAATGTCAGAAGATCAAACGTTTCGGCTACGTTCTCGCGTAGTTGGCTTACACTGACGAGGGTCCCAGTGTCCTGCTGGGAGAGTTGAAGTCCATCTTCAAAATTATCGAAGTGAAAATTCCAATTTGCATCATCAGCCTCCCACGCGTCGACGTCGACCGTGAGCTCAAACCGGTCGTGTATCGTTTTTGATGTTACTGTGAATTTGTGCCCGAACTTGAAAAGAGCTCGTTTCATGCCAACGCCGAACTCTCCGATCGCATTCGGCGTTCTCGGTCTGCTCTTTGATCGGCCAATCCGGAACGCGTATGTTCGTGCCAAGTCGAGGCCGATTCCACCGCAGTTGTCGTCAATGGAAAACTCGCCCTTCCCAACAGTTATTGCGATCCTTAAGCCGCTCAGGTCGCTTTCAGGACCTGGTCGAAGCCGACGCGCGCCATCAATACTATTATCAACTAGGTCAAGAACCGCCCGATCCAGCATCAAATCCCGAGTTAGCATATCAACAAACAAGGCTTTCGTTGGAAGGACTTGAACCTCGTTTGAGGTAGCATCCTTAGAATCGCTCATATTTCCTCCCTAAATATAACTGGTATCAGACTTGCTGTTCCATTGTTCTCATCTGAGATGGCAGTGAACACATGCAGCAATTTCGCTGGGCATGGTGCCTTTCTTGCCCGATCTTCTCCACGACCCCTCAGGCCGCTTCCAGGTGAGATTGATTTTCGACACTGAATCACGATGACCGGGTGTTGCGCGCTGCCACGGCGCCAAGCGTTGCCATCAAGAATTCCCTCTCATGTCAGGTTCGTGCCAGTAGTCGTGATAACCTATAAGGAATTCCTCGAGCCCCGAGGGTCGCAGCATCTTCTCTCGGATCGCCGTGAAGCCTTCCGCAGCATAGAGGTTGAGTAGGTCGTTGCCGTCATCGCTCAGCCGCGTCGGCGTTCTCGGGTCAAGCAACCTAATCATCTCCCGTTCAATGCTCGACTTGTCTTCGGGCAAGATGCCCTTTCGATCCAATTCGGCGTCGATCAGTAGGCCGGCTATGATGTCCGCTTGGCCGCGGAAATCCTCAGGATAGGTGTTGAGGAAGACTTCCCCGTCCAATTCCGCCGGCTCCGCCATACGACGCAGATCCAGTCCCACCATCAGGCAGCAGTAGTATTGGTCGAACAATATGAATTTGGTGGCGCCATCGCGCTGACGCTCGATCAGCTTGAAGAACTCTCGCGCCGCATTGGACAAGACGAAGCTCACGACGCCTCGGCTTTGACGTGGAACGACCGGAAGCATTCGAGGCCTTCTTGGGCCGCCGTGATGGTCTCGCTCTCACGCCAGAGCGTCAGGTAGCGCACGTCCTCGCGGCCATAGAAGGCGTCGGCAAACCCCTCTTTCTCGCTCGAGATCACGAACATGATCATCTGGCCGAACAAGTCCGGGATCAGCTCCCCGACCTCCCTGCGAACCCGCGTGTCGAGTGAGACCGCGGGACTGTCCACGATGAAGGGCAACTGATAC
>CAXTRP010000181.1:0-6434 GCA_964246615.1 uncultured Caulobacteraceae bacterium
CCCAACCCTCCCCCATCGAGGGGGAGGGCTCCCGTTACATGCATATCAATTCCTTAGCGGCTTGCCGGTTTCGAGCATGTGTTCGACCCTCGCCAGGGTGCCCGGCGTCTTAAGCAGGCGCAGGAACGCGGCGCGCTCCAGCTCCGACATCTTATCCTCGGTGACGACGTCGATCAGGTCGGCCTCGCCGCCGGAGAGCACCGTCGCCAGTTCGCCGGCCACCACCGCATCGTGTGGGGTGGCGACGCCGGTCTTGCGGAAGCCCGCGACCACGCCCTCCATGGCCACCTTGCCGGACTCGCCGGGCAGCCTGAACTCGGGCTTGGACGGGGGCGCGTAGTCCACCGCCAGCTCCAGCGCGCGCGCCTTGGCGTCGTGGAGCAGCCGGTCGCGGTTCATGACGATCCGGTCGGTGGGACGCAGGAACATCAGCTCGCGCGCCTCGGCCGCCGACTTGGAGACCTTGGCGGTGGAGATGGTCTCGAACGCCTTGGCCACCGCCGGCATCGGCCCCTTGGGCATGACGGGCGAAGAGACGCCGCGCCCGATCAGCTCGCCGCAGCCGCCCCAGCCCGGCACAACGCCGACGCCGCACTCCACCAGGCCCATATAGGTCTCGGCGTGGGCGACGATGGCGTCGGATTGCAGACAGATTTCGCAGCCGCCGCCGAGCGCCAAGCCAGCCGGCGCGGCGACCACCGGGAAGGGCGCGTACTTCAGCGCTTTGAAGGTGCGCTGACCGGTCTCGATCAGCCGCTCGACCTCGCCCCACGCGGCGATATTGGCGGCGAACAACGCCAGGCCCAGGTTGGCCCCGGCGGAGAAGTTCTCGGCGTCGGTATAGACCACCAGCGCCTTGTAGTCCTTCTTGACCAGGGCGATGGCCTTGTTCAGGACCTCCATCACGCTCTCGTCGAAAGCGTTCATCTTGCCGGTGAACTCGACGCAGACCACGCCGTCCCCGACATCCCAGGCCGCAGCCGACGCGGACTTCAACAGCGGCTTGGAGGCGAGCTTGACGTCCTCGAGCTTCAGCACGCCGGCCGGGCGCTCCACGGGGTGGTAGGCGCCATCCACGCCGAAATAGACCCGACGTCCGTCCTCGATCTTATAGAAGGTTCCCTCGCCCACCTTGTCGAGCAGAACGGGCACAGGCTTGCCCTCGGCGCGGAGCCGGTCGGCGACGGCCTTGGGGCCGAGCTTGTCGAGCAGCTCGAACGGGCCGGACTTCCAGTTGAAGCCCAGCCGCATGGCCTCATCGATGCCTAGGATGTCGTCGCTGATCTCGGGCGCCAGGCTCGCTGCATAGGAGAGCGTGGGGGCCATCACCTTCCAGGCATAGGCGGCGTACTTGTCCTCACCCGCGAGCAGGGCCCGGATGTCCTTGGACGCTGCGGGCGGCAGGACGAACTTGGTCGACGGCTGATATTCGCCGGTGACCAGGCCGATCGACTCCTTGAGCTTTCCGGCAGCCTTGTTGATCCGATAGAAGCCGCCCTTGCCTTTACGGCCGGTATAGCCGTCGGCGATCATCTTCTCGAGCAGCGGAAGGTCGCGCACGCTGGCGTGGAAGGCGTCGTTGGCGGGCAGGCTCGCCTTCATGGAGGCGTTGATGTGCGGCATCAAATCCAGGCCGACGAGATCGAGCAGGCCGAACACGCCGGTGGAGGGAAAGCCGAACGGCTTGCCCATCACCGCGTCCGCCTCCTCCACCGACAGGCCCGCGTCCATGGCCTCCACCACCGCCTGCTGCATCCACAGCGTACCGATCCGGTTGGCGATGAAGCCGGGAGTGTCTTTGGCGCGCACCACGGTCTTGCCGAGCCGATGGTCGCAGAACCGGCTAACGCGCTCCACCAGCGCTGGATCGGTCTGCGGCGAGGCGACGACCTCCAGCAGGCGCATGTAGCGCGGCGGGTTGAACCAGTGGGTGATCAGGAAGTCGCGCTGGAAACCCTCCGGCAGGCCATCCAGCAGCTTGGCCAGCGGAATGGTGGACGTGTTGGAGCTGACCGCCGTCCCTGGCCGCCGTACGGCGTCGAGGCGGTGGTAGAGCGACTGTTTCAGGTCCACCCGCTCGATGATCGCCTCGCAGATCCAGTCGCAATCAGCCACCTTTTCCAGGTGGTCCTCAATGTTGCCGGTCTCCACCAGCCTAGCGGCGGCCGCTGACATGAAGGGCGCGGGCTCGGTCTTCAGCATCTTGGCGACGGCGCTTTTGGCGATGCTGTCGCGGTCGTTGTCGCCGGGCTTGACGATGTCGAGCAGCAGGACCGGCACGCCGCTGTTGGCCACCTGCGCCGCGATGCCGGCGCCCATGACGCCGGAGCCGATGACGCAGACCTTCTTGATTTCAGCCATAACTTCAGA
This sequence comes from uncultured Caulobacteraceae bacterium, assembly GCA_964246615.1. Taxonomy (GTDB): domain Bacteria; phylum Pseudomonadota; class Alphaproteobacteria; order Caulobacterales; family Caulobacteraceae; genus CAHJWH01. Next base: position 2,371 of record CAXTRP010000181.1, read on the forward strand.
CCGCCTCGAGCACGGTGGCGATGCCCTGGCCGCCGCCGATGCACTGGGTGGCCAGAGCGTACTGGCCGCCTTCCCGCTTCAGCAGGCTCGCCGCCTTGCCCACGATGCGCGCCCCGGTGGCGCCCAGCGGATGGCCGAGCGCGATGGCCCCGCCGTCCAGGTTGATGGTGTCGGCGTTGAGGCCAAGTTCCTGCGCGCAGGCCAGGGCCTGGCTGGCGAAAGCCTCGTTCAGCTCGACCACGCTGAGCTGGCCGACCGACACGCCCGCACGGTCCAGCGCCTTCTTGGAGGCACCGATGGGACCGAGCCCCATGACGTCGGGGGCGCAGCCGGCCACGCCGACGCTCTTGATGCGCGCCAGGATCTCCAGTCCGTGCGTCCTGGCATAGTCCTCGCTGGTCACCAGCACCGCGGATGCGCCGTCAGTCAGGGGCGAGGAGGTGCCGGCGGTGACCGAGCCCTCCTTGTCGAACGCGGGCTTGAGACCCGCCAGCGCCTCGGTCGTGGTGGCGGGACGGATGCAGCCGTCCTTGGCCACCATACCGGCCTTGGTCCTGATCGGGACGATCTCGGCGTCGAGACGCCCCGCCGCCTGCGCCTCCGAGGCCAGCCTCTGGCTGCGCACCGCAAAGGCCTCCTGGGCCGCGCGGGGGATCTGGTAGCGACGAGCCACATTTTCCGCCGTCTCGCCCATGCTCATGTAGGCGGCCGAGGTGCGGGCCAGCTCAGGGTTCGGCAACGGGTTGTAGCCGCCCATGGGCACGCGGCTCATGCTCTCCACGCCTGCGGCGATGAAGGCCTCGCCTGCGCCGATGGCGATCTGGCCGACCGCGGTGTGCACCGAAGACATCGACGAGCCGCAGAAGCGATTGATCGTCATTCCACCGACTTGAAGCGGCAGGTCCGCCAGCAGGCTTATCATCCGGGCGACGTTCAGGCCCTGCTCACCCTCGGGAAAGGCGCAGCCGACGATGATGTCCTCGATGTCTTCGGGCTTGACCTTGGCGCGCACGATCAGCTCGCGGATGACCTGGGCGCAGAGGTCGTCGGCCCGGACCCGAGCCAGCTCGCCCTTGCCCGCGAAGTGGAACGGCGAACGGGCATAGCCCGCGATCACCACATTGGTCATGCGCTCGATCTCCAAGACGTCGGCTCTACACACCCGCCTCGAGAACCCCTGTCGAACAGGGTGGGCGCTAGGTTCACCTATACGTCAATCTAGTGCTGCAGATAGCAGTCGTACACGCCGGTGACAACCTTCGCGGCCTCAAACGAGCGACGTCCGACGTCGGTACCAACAGGCCCTGTTGCAGGCGGAACGCGATGTAAGACAATCGTCACGAGCGCCGCCAAACGCTTGCGTCGCGAGCGCCGCCAAACGCTTGACCCTCGCGTCGGCTGCTGGGTAGGAGCCGCTGCGCGTTGACGCCATTTAAACGCCAAAGCGCCATCATCCGGCCGTGATCGACCCTCGTGGCGCATCTGGAGAGCAGTCGTGAGCGCACCACCCCTCGTCCTTCAACGTGGTCTGTTCGCCAGCGCGGCCTTGGCCATGCTAAGCTTGGCGACCCAGGCGCACGCCGCCGGGTTCTATCTGGAGGACCAGTCCACCAAGGCTTCCGGCCGCGCCTTTTCAGGCGAGGCGGCGGACATGGGCGCCGCCTCCATCTGGTATAATCCCGCCGCCATCGCCGGCATCGACCGCAGCGAGTTCACCGGCAGCATCACCCCGATCCTGGTGAGCTCCCGGGTCAGCAACAGCGGCTCGACCATCACCCAGGGCGGCGTGACCCGACCCGTCGCCGGCGAGCAGACCGCCTTCGAGCCCGTGGAGCTTGGGGTCATCCCCGCCTCGGCCGCAGCGCTGCGGCTGAACGACCAGTGGTCGGTGGGCATCGCCGTCACCTCGCCCTTCAGCTTCGCCACCAAGTACGACAACGACACCGATTTCGCCCGCTACAGCGCCCTGAGCACCCGGCTGACCACCATTGACATCCAGCCGACGATCGCCTGGCGCCCAGTGCGCTGGCTGGGCGTCGGAGCCGGTCCGAACATCGAGTACACCGACGCCCTGCTGAGCAACGCACTGCCCCAGCTCACCGCCGACGCGCCGGACGGGCGGGTCACCCTGCGCGGCAATGGCTGGGACGTGGGCTACAATGTGGGGGTGCAGCTGCATCCCACCGACCGGATCGTCGTCGGTGGCGCCTACCGCTCCAAGATCAGCCACACCCTGGATGGCGACGCCAAGATCGCCGGGCTGCAGGGCATCCTCGCCGCCGCCAACTCCGACAACGGAGCCAAGGCCAGCTTCAACACGCCCTGGTCGGCGACCTTCAGCGTCCGCTGGCAGGTGACGGACAAGCTGGCGCTAGAAGGCCAGGGCGTGCGCTTCGGCTGGAGCGAGTTCCAGCAGATCGCCCTGGATACTCCCGGCGGCCTGCTCCCGAACCAGGCGCAGAACTACCATGACACCACCAGCGGCGCGCTCGGCTTCGACTATGCGGTGACCAGGCGGCTGACGGTGCGCGGCGGCGTGCAGTACGATCCGACGCCAACGCCGGACAATGGGCGCGACGCGCGTGTGCCGGACGGCGAACGCTTCCTGTTCGCCGGGGGCTACTCGTTCAAGGTGACGCCGCGGTTCGTCGTCGACGGCGCGATCTCCTACATCGACTTCATCGATTCCCACATCAACCATGACGCCACTCAGTACGCCAACATATCGCCGCTGATCGCGGTGCCGATCAACGTTCAGGGCGAGGTGCGAGCGAACGCCGTGACCCTTTCTGTGGGCAACCACGTCTACTTCTGACCGACTGAACGAGACAGCGGTCGCGGCGTTGACGCTTACGTCAGTCCGCTTACGGCTGGTCGGCTAGGTCAGAAGGTCAAACGAATGCGAGCGCCTGTGGTGGACTTCCTCAGCGCGGCCCGCGCGGCAAGTCCAGACACCGTTCCCACCTGCCCGCTGCCCGATCTGCTGGACCAGACGGTGGCCCGCTCTCCGGGCGCGCCGGCCATCGACTTCATGGGACGGCGGTTCACCTACACGCGATTGGCTGACCTCGTTTCGCGTGCGGCCCGGGGGCTGCAGGCCATCGGCGTCAAGGCCGGCGACCGGGTCGGTTTGTGCCTGCCGAACACGCCCTACTTCCCGATCTTCTACTTCGCCACGCTGAAGCTCGGCGCGGTCATCGTCAACTTCAACCCGCTTTACGTGGAGCGGGAGCTCGACTTCCAGATCCGCGACTCGGGGACGACGGTGATGATCACCGTCGATCTGGCCATCATCTATGGCAAGCTGGCCAAGGTCGGCGCAGGCGCAGGATTGCGGAAGATTGTCGTGTGCCCCTTCGCCGCCGCCCTGCCGGCCGGCAAGGGACTGCTCTTCTCGCTGTTCAAGCGGAGCGATATCGCCCGCTGGCGAGGCGACGAGCTGGCCGTCAGCTATTTCGACCTGATCGGGGATCGGTCAGCGCCGGAACTGCCGGTGGTCTCACCCGGCGACGTCGCGGTCATCCAGTACACCGGCGGCACGACCGGCCAGCCCAAAGGCGCCACGCTCACCCACGCCAACCTCAGCGCCAATTGCGCCCAGGTCATCCACCACGTGGGCGACGCGGAGCCCGACCAGCGGATCATGGGCGTGCTGCCCATGTTCCACGTCTTCGCCCTGACGTCGGTCTTGAACTATGGCGTGGCGTCGGGCGCGGAACTGCTGCTGCTGCCGCGCTTCGAGCTGGCGGGCGCGCTGAAGACGCTGCACGCTCGGCGGCCGACCACCTTCCCAGCCGTGCCGACCATCTACAACGCCTTGAACAACGCGTCGGACGCCCAGCGCGGCGACCTGAGTTCGCTGAAGTTCTGCATTTCCGGCGGCGCGCCCCTGCCCCTGGAGGTCAAGACCCGCTTCGAGGCGCTTACCGGTTGCACCCTGGTGGAAGGTTACGGGTTGAGCGAGACCTCGCCGGTGCTATGCACCAACCCGTTGGACCGTTCCGGCAAGGCGGGGTCGGTGGGCGTGATGATGGTCGGGACCACCATCGAAATCCGAGACGCAG
>CAXTRP010000182.1:0-6394 GCA_964246615.1 uncultured Caulobacteraceae bacterium
CGGGTCTGAGCACGTCTGTAGCGCCAACGTTTGCAGTGAAGCGTAAATCATGCTGTAATCAGCCTCGCCGCCTGGACATCGCCATGACCGTTCCCGTTCGACTTCGAAGCGCAGCACCCGCCATTCTCGCCTCCAGGGCGACGGTTGATGGCCTCGTATCTATCCTCGCAGGTGGCGTGGGCGTCACGGGTTGAGACCTCGGTCACAGCCCTGATCCCGCCCGCTCCGGAGCCCCCGCAGCGGGCTTTTTCTTGACCTCGGCCCGTCCTGGCGGAAAACCGGGGTGTGACCACAGACGCACCGCTCGTGCGACACCCAGGCGATCCAAGACGATGAACGCACCGATGAAGCCGCTGGCCGACCACATCTGGATGAACGGCGAGGTGAAGCCCTGGGCGGAGTGCACGGTGCACGTGCTGACCCACGCCCTGCACTACGGCACCTCGGTGTTCGAGGGCATCCGGGTCTACGACACGCCCAAGGGTCCGGCGGTGTTCCGCCTCACCGACCATATCCGCCGCTTCTTCGACAGTGCGCGCATCTACGGCTTCAAGCCGCCCTATCCGGAGGCCGAGATCGTCGCCGCCTGCAAGGCCATCACCGCGAAAAACGGGCTGAAGAGCGCCTACATCCGCCCGGTGGCCTATCTCGGCGAGTGCGGCATGGGGGTGATCCCCAAGGCCGACCGCGCACCTGTGGACGTGGCCATCGCCGCCTTCCCCTGGGGCGCCTACCTCGGCGAAGAAGGCCTGGAGAAGGGGGTGGACGTGTGCGTCTCCTCCTGGGCGCGACTGGCCCCCAACACCGTGCCGGCGGCGGCCAAGGCCGGCGGCAACTACCTGTCCAGCTACCTGATCGGGCGAGAGGCGCGCGACCGGGGCTTTGCGGAGGGCATCGGGCTCGGCACCGACGGGCGGCTGTCGGAGGGGGCGGGCGAGAACCTGTTCATCGTCAAGGATGGCAAGCTGATGACGCCCCCGGCCTCGTCCTCCATCCTTCAGGGCATCACCCGCGACACCATCCTGAAGCTCGCCGAGCAGGAGGGCCTGACGGTGATCGAGCAGGCCATGCCGCGCGAGATCCTGTATCTCGCCGACGAGCTGTTCATGACCGGCACAGCCGCCGAGATCACGCCCATCCGCTCGGTGGATGGCGTGGCGGTGCGCTGCGGCGGGCGCGGCCCGATCACCAAGCGCATGCAGGACCTCTTCCACGGCCTGTTCCACGGCCAGACCAACGACGCCTGGGGCTGGCTGGAGTACGTCGGGGACGAGGGCGGGACGGCGCCTGCAGCGACGAAGGAAGCGGTGCTGGCGGACTGACTGGTGCACAGCTCTCTTGCTCCGTCTCGCCCGGACTTGTTCCGGGCGCCCAGAGCGCTAGAGCTTGCGAGTCATGGAGCATACTAGGATTTCTGCTCCACGCCGCAGTGTTCTGGATGCCCGGAACAAGTCCGGGCAAGACGGAGGCCGGTTGTGCAAAGGCCTGGCGTTTGCCGAGATGAGCGGAACACGGGAGCAAGATCAACAGCTATGACGCCAAGGTCCCTGTACGAAAAAGTCTTCGACGCCCACGTCGTGGAGCCGGAGACGGTCGAGCGGCCCGCAGTGCTCTACATCGACCTGCACCTGATCCACGAGGTGACCACGCCTCAGGCCTTCACCGAGCTTCAAGCGCGCGGGCTGAAGGTGCGGCGGCCGGACCGGACGGTCGCCACCATGGACCACTCCACCCCCACCCTGCCCGCCGGGCCTGACGGCGTGCGCCCCTACGCCACCGCCCAGGCGCGCGCCCAGGTGGAGCAGCTGGAGCGCAACTGCGCAGCCCACGGCGTCACCCTGCACGGCTGGGACAGCCCGCACCGCGGCGTGGTGCACGTGATCGGGCCGGAGCTGGGGCTGACCCAGCCCGGCATGACGGTGGTCTGCGGCGACAGCCACACCGCCACCCATGGCGCTTTCGGCGCGCTCGCGTTCGGCATCGGCACATCGGAGGTCGGCCACGTGCTGGCCACCCAGACCCTGCTGCAGCGCCGCGCCAGGCCGATGCGGGTGACGGTGGACGGCGCATTGACCCGCGGCGTCTCGGCCAAGGACCTGGTGCTGGCCATCATCGCGGAGCTGGGCTTTGGGGGCGGCACCGGCGGCGTGCTGGAATATGGCGGCGACGCCATCCGCGGGCTCGACATGGAAGGGCGCATGACGGTCTGCAACATGTCGATCGAGGCGGGGGCCCGCGCCGGCCTGATCGCACCGGACGCCACCACCTTGGCCTGGCTCTATGGCCGCGAGGCGGCGCCTAAGGGCGAGGCCTTCGACCGGGCGGCGGAGCGCTGGCTGTCGCTGACCTCGGACGCCGACGCCGTGTTCGCGCGCGAGGTGCGCCTGAACGCCTTCGCCCTGAAGCCCATGGCCACCTGGGGCACCACGCCCGACGCCGCCATCGCCATCGATGCACCCGTGCCGATGCCTGCCTCCACCGCGGCGAAGAAGTCGCTTGAGTACATGCGGCTTGAGGCCGGCAAGCCGCTGGCGGGCCAGGCAATCGACGTGGTGTTCGTGGGCTCGTGCACCAACGGGCGGCTGGCGGACCTTCGGGCGGCGGCGGAGGTGCTGCGCGGCCGCCACGTGGCGTCGGGCGTGCGCATGCTGGTGGCGCCGGGCTCCGACGCCGTGCGGCGCGATGCGGAGGCCGAGGGGCTGGACCAGGTGTTCCTGGCGGCGGGTGCGGAGTGGCGGCTGGCCGGCTGCTCCATGTGCATCGCCATGAACGGCGACCAGGTGGCGCCGGGCCAGCTCGCCGTCTCCACCTCCAACCGTAACTTCGAGGGCCGGCAAGGCCCCGGAGCCCGCACCATCCTGGCCAGCCCGGCGAGCGCTGCGGCCAGCGCCGTCGCCGGCTGCGTCGCCGATCCGCGGCCGTATCTGGAAACTGCGGCGTGACGGGCTTAGCCTCGCCATTTTCTCCTGCGCAGCGGGGTAAGGGAACCACGCGGAGGGGGCGGAGGGAGCGTCTCCGCCCTTCTTCCGTCTCACCCGGACTTGTTCCGGGCGCCCAGAGCACCGTCGCTCGCCGGAAGACCTAATCGCGAGTTCCTCACCCAGCCGTCGCGCTCTGGATGCTCGGAACAAGTCCGCAGGACGGTCAAGCAGAGCGACAGTTCAGACGACCGTCTAAAGGTAAAATCACCCAAAGGCCGAGACATGACCCCCTTCACGACGCTGACCTCCCACACGGTCGTGCTGGCCGAGGCCAACATCGACACCGACCAGATCATCCCCGCGCGCTTCCTCACCACCACCACCAAGGAGGGGCTGGGCCGGGACGCCTTCTACGACTGGCGATACGACGCGGCGGGTGCGCAGAAGCCCGGCTGCATCCTGAACCAGGTCGACCCGGCCGAGCACCGGGTGCTGGTGGCCGGGCGCAACTTCGGCTGCGGGTCGTCGCGGGAGCATGCGCCCTGGGCGCTCACCGACTAAGGCTTTCGGGCCGTGGTCTCCACTGAGATCGCCGACATCTTCACCTCCAACGCCCTGAAGAACGGCCTGCTGCCCGTGGTCGTGGACGAGGAGACCCACGCGCGAATGCTGCAGCATCCGGGCGAGCCGGTGACCATCGACCTCCAATCCAACGAGCTGCGCGTGGGCAACCACGTCGTCAGCTTCACCGTGGAGCCGTTCTCGCGCGAGTGCATGCTGGACGGGGTGGACACGCTCGGCTGGCTGGCCGCCCGCATCCCCGCCATCGAAGCCTTCGAGCGTGAGCACGCCGCATGAGCGCGCACACGATCGTCCTGCTGCCCGGCGACGGCGTGGGGCCTGAGGTCACCACAGCCGCCCGCACGGTGCTGGGGGCTGTCGCCGCCCGTTTCGGCCACGCCTTCGGCTTCGCCGAGCACGCCATCGGCGGCGCGGCCATCGATGCGACCGGCGAACCCCTGCCCGCCTCCACCCTCGCCGCCTGCCTCGCCGCCGACGCGGTGTTCCTGGGCGCCGTGGGCGGTCCGAAGTGGGACGCAGCGCCCAAGCGCCCGGAGCAGGGTCTGCTGGCCATCCGAAAGGCCATGGGCCTGTTCGCCAACCTGCGCCCCGCCAGGATCGACGAGCCGCTGATCGACCGCTCGCCTCTGAAGGCGGACGCGGTGCGCGGGGTGGACATCCTGATCGTGCGCGAACTCACCGGCGGGCTCTATTTCGGCGAGCGCACCCGCACGGCGACCACCGCGTCCGACCTATGCACCTATTCGGCGGAGGAGATCGAACGGGTGGCGCACGTGGCGTTCCAGGCGGCGCGCGGGCGGCGGGGCAAGCTGACCTCGGTGGACAAGGCCAACGTCATGGAGACCAGCCGGCTGTGGCGCGAGACGGTGGCGCGCCTGCACGGCGACTATCCCGACGTGACGCTTGAGCACCAGCTGGTGGACAGCATGGCCATGAAGCTGATCACCGCGCCCTCCAGCTTCGACGTGGTGCTGACCGAGAACATGTTCGGCGACATCCTGAGCGACGAGGCGAGCGTGCTCGCCGGCTCCATCGGCCTGCTGGGCTCGGCCTCGCTGGGCTCCGGCGGTCCCGGCATCTTCGAGCCCATCCACGGCAGCGCCCCGGACATCGCAGGCCAGGACCGCGCCAACCCGATCGGCGCCATCCGCTCCGTCGCCATGCTGCTGCGCTACGGGCTCAAGCTAGCGGGCGAGGCGGACGCGGTGGAGGCGGCGGTTGCCGCCAGCATCGCGGCGGGCGAGCTCACGGGCGATCTGGGGGGTCTGCTCGGAACGCAGGCTGTGGCGGCGGCGGCGGCTGCAAGGCTGTAGAGCATGGTTATCCTAAGCCGATCGATTTGCCGTCTCCCCCGGCGAATGCCGGAGTGATGGGGTGATATGATCCCGCTCTGACTCGAACGCAGAACAGACCATGCAGCCCGACTTCCACAAGATCCGCCGCCTGCCCCCCTACGTGTTCGAGGAGGTGAACCGCCTGAAGGCGCGGCTGCGCGCGGAGGGCGGCGACATCATCGACTTCGGCATGGGCAACCCCGACATGCCGACGCCCGCCCACATCGTCGACAAGCTGGTGGAGACCGCCCGCGACCCCAAGAGCGGCCGCTACTCAGCCTCAAAAGGCATCGCGGGGCTCAGGCGCGCCATGGCTGGCTACTACGCCAAGCGGTTTGACGTAAAGCTCGATCCCGACACCGAAGTCATCGCCACCATGGGCTCCAAGGAGGGGTTCGCGAACCTGGCCCAGGCGCTCACAGCACCCGGCGACACGGTGATCTGCCCCAACCCCGCCTACCCCATCCACGCCTACGGCTTCATCATGGCCGGCGGCGTGATCCGCCACGTGCCCGCGCTGTCGCCCGAGCAGTACCTGGCCGGCATCGACCGGGCCGTCCGCCACTCAGCGCCCGCGCCGTCGGTGCTGATCGTCTCCTATCCCTCCAATCCCACCGCCCAGTGGGTCGACCTGGACTTCTACAAGGAGGCGGTGCGGCTGGCGAAGAAGCACGAGCTGCTGATCCTTTCGGACGTGGCCTATTCCGAGATCTACTTCGAGGACAACCCGCCGCCCTCCATCCTCCAGGTCGAAGGGGCCAAGGACATCGCCGTGGAGATCAACAGCCTGTCCAAGACCTACGCCATGGCGGGCTGGCGGATGGGCATGGTGGTGGGCAATGCGCGCATGTGCGCCGCTCTGGCGCGGGTGAAGTCGTATCTGGACTACGGGGCCTTCACGCCGATCCAGGTGGCGGCGACCGCCGCGCTGAACGGGCCGCAGGACTGCGTCGCCGACATCCGCGCGATCTACAAGGGCCGCCGGGACTGTCTGGTGAAGAGCATGGCGAGTGCGGGCTGGGACATCCCCGCCCCCCCGGCGTCCATGTTCGCCTGGGCGCCCTTGCCGCCGAAGTTCGAGGCCATGGGCTCCATGGCGTTCTCCAAGCGGCTGATCGAGGAGGCGGGCGTGGCCGTGGCGCCCGGCATCGCATTTGGCGAGTACGGCGAGGGCTATGTCCGCATCGGCCTTGTGGAGAACGAGCATCGCATCCGCCAGGCCGCCCGCGCGGTGAAGAAGTTCCTGGGCGGCGCAATCGAGACGGAGCCTGCGCGCGAGGCCCCCGCCATGGCGACTTGAACGAGCCTGCGACTCCGCACATCTGGGAGCGCTGCGGGACTATTCGCATGAGCTGAGGTCGTCTGTGCACTGAGTAAAGGAGCCGCGTCATGGCCAAGCCGAAAGCCAAGGGATCTCCCAAGCGCGAGCTATCCAACGCGGTGGAGGCGAAAGCGCCTGCGGCCCCCGCCATGAAGGCGGCCAGCCCCAAGCCCCGGCCCGCCAAGCGGAGCCCGTTCAAGCGCGCCTCGACCAGGACGGCGCCCGTGCTCCAGCAG
>CAXTRP010000183.1:0-6391 GCA_964246615.1 uncultured Caulobacteraceae bacterium
GGCCGAGCCGCCAGGGCTGGAGAAATTAAGCCGCGGGCTACGGTCGAAGGTTCCCGTTGGGTCAAGCTTCCTGACGCTCTCGGGCCGATAACACCCGCCAGCCTCCTGGCTTCAGCACTTCCAGTGGGTTGAAGCGAGCCTTGTAGGCCATCTTTATGCTGCCCGCGACCCAGTAGCCGAGATAAACGAAATCGAGGCTCGCGGTCTGCGCCTGGCGCACGTGGTCCAAGATGATGAACGACCCGAGGCTGCGGCGGGTGAGTTGAGGGTTGTAGAAGCTGTACACCAGCGACAGCCCGTCGTGCAGGATGTCCACCAGCACGCAGGCGATCAGGTCGCCCGGGCCATGATCTTCCGAGACCGTTCGGTACTCGATCAGGTGGGTGCGCACGGCGGTGTCCTCGACCATGGTCACGTAGTCCGGCCATGTCATATCGGCCATCCCGCCGGTGGAGTGGCGCGCGCCGAGGTAGCGACGGAGGAGCTCGAATTGCTCCATGGTGGCTTCGGCCTCCACCAGGTGCCGCTCCACATCGACGTTGCGGTCCAGCACCCGTCGTTCGGAACGGGCCAGGGGATAGTCGTCCACCGGGATACGGGCGGAGACGCAAGCGTCGCACCCATCGCAGGCCGGCCGATAAGCGATGTTCTGCGAGCGCCGAAAGCCCACCTGAGTGAGGCTGTCGTTGACCGAGGCGCCCTCGCTAAGCGGCAGGTGAGCGAACACCTTTCGCTCGTCGCGGCCGGGCAGGTAGGGGCAGGGCGATGGCGCTGTAAGGAAGAAGCGGAGCTGACGTGTCGCGAAGTGCTGGGTCACGGACGGCAGAGCGTTTCGAGGCGACGGGGAGAATCCGGCATAGGGTGGATTTGGGGTCAGCAGGGCGCGCCCTGCAAGGGGCGAGACGCCGCTGGCGACCGCCGCGTCAAATGCGGTCAGGTGGAAGCACCGGCTTCTCTCTCAGCAGGGTGATGGCGATGCGACGATTGCCTGGAAGGGTAGGGTCGTCGGGATAGAGCGGATCGGAGTTCGCCTTCCCGGAGACCTGATAGATCCGGTCAGCTTCCACGCCGGCCTCCTGCAACACGCCTCGTGCAGCGTTTGCCCGGTCGGCGGACAAGGCCCAGTCGTCGCCGCCGGCTCCAGGACCGACCATTGCGCTGGTGTGGCCTGAGACGGTGATGCGGTTGTGCATCTGGCGCACGACTTTGGACACGGCGCGCAGCAGCAAGCGAGCACGGTCGTTGGGCTTCGCCGATCCCTGGTCGAACATGGAGCGGCCCTCCTGGTCCACCAGCTGGATGCGCAGGCCCTCGGGCGTGACGTCCACGATCACCTGCTTGGACAATTCGGCCAGCTCGGGCATGTCCTGGAGGGCCTGGCGCAGGCTCTCGGCGGCGCTTTTGAACTCGTCCGCTTCGGCCTTGGCCTGGGCGGTCTCGGCCGCAGCATCTGCTGACGCCGTTCCGGTCTTGGCGCCCTTGGCGTCCGACGGGTTCGGAGGCGTTTCCGGTGCCGGCGGGGAGGGGGTGGTGGCGGAGCCGTCGCTCTTGGCCCCGCTGTCGCTGAGGCCGGTGCCGGCCAGGATGCCGCCGGAACCGCTCGTCGTCTGCGACACGCTGGCGGGTGCGAAATAGTCGGCGATGCCGCGTTTCTGCTCAGGGCTGGTGGTGTTGATCAGCCACATCAGCAGAAAGAAGGCCATCATGGCGGTGACGAAGTCGGCATAGGCGACCTTCCAGGCGCCACCATGGTGGCCGCCATGACCGCCTTTCTTGACCTTCTTGATGATGATGGTCGGGGCGTTGTCGCCGTAAGCCATCGCTTAACCCTAGTCGCGCGTTTCGCCTGAGTAGGACGACGTCGTTAAGATCGTGTTGCGCCGGCCTCCGCGAGCCGTCCTCGATCCACTACCTGCAGGATGGGCCGACCAGCCTAGACGCGCGGCGCTGATGCAGGCGAACACTCTCGTATTTCCGATAATATATCTTCTGCGCGTTTGAGGCGCTGGGCTTCCGGGTTCGGCCTCCGCTCCCGTGGTTCTAGCTGGCTGCAGCCCAGGCTGGCGAGAGTCGAGCGACCTTGAGGTTCTCGGCCACCAGGAACGCGAGTTCCAGCGCCTGGTCGGCGTTCAGCCGGGGGTCGCAGTGGGTGTGATAGCGGTGTGAGAGTTCGTCCTCGGCGAGCGCGCGTGCGCCACCCAGGCACTCCGTGACGTTCTGGCCGGTCATCTCCAGATGAAGGCCGCCCGGATGCACGCCCTCAGCCCGGGCGATCTCGACGAAGGCGCGTACTTCCTTGAGAATGCGATCGAACGGACGCGTCTTGTAGCCGTTGGCGGCCTTCAGCGTGTTCCCGTGCATGGGATCAATGGACCACACCACTTGGCGTCCGGCCCTGGCGGTGGCGCGCATCAGGGCCGGCAGGCGCGCGTCGATCTTGTCGGAACCGAACCGTCCAATCACCGTGAGCCGTCCCGCCTCGTTGTTGGGGTTGAGCACATCGATGAGGCGCAACAGCTCATCGGCTTCCATGGCGGGGCCGCACTTGCAACCAATCGGGTTCTTGATCCCCTTCATGAAATCCACGTGGGCTCCGTCCAGTCCCCTTGTGCGCTCGCCGATCCAGAGCATGTGGGCGGAAGTGTCGAACCACTCCCCACCCTGGCTGTCGACCCGCGTCATGGCCTCCTCGTAGCCGAGCAGCAGGGCCTCGTGGCTGGTGAAAACCTCTACGCGTTTCAGGTCCGGGTGGGTCTCCGGGGTGACGCCCACCGCCGCCATGAAGGTCAGCGCCTCGCTGATCTTGTCCGTCAGCTCCCGGTAGCGGGCGCCAAGCGGGCTATCGTCCACGTAGCCCTGGGTCCAGTTGTGGATGTTGTAGAGGTCGGCATACCCTCCCCCCGCATAGGCGCGCAGCAGGTTCAGGGTCGATGCGGATTGACCATAGGCCTTGATCAGCCGCTCGGGGTCGGGCGCGCGCGAGACAGGATCGAAGTCCTGGCCATTGATGTTGTCGCCGCGGTAGGACGGCAGGGTCACTCCATCGATCGTCTCGATGGGCTCTGAGCGGGGCTTGGCGAATTGGCCGGCGAGGCGCCCTAGCTTCACCACCGGCTTGCCCCCGGCGAAGGTCAGCACCACAGCCATCTGCAGGATCAGGCGGAAGGTGTCGCGGATGTTGTCCGCATGGAACTCGCGGAAGCTCTCGGCGCAGTCGCCGCCCTGCAACAAAAAGGCGTCGCCCTTCGCCACCTGCCCTAGCAGGCCCTTCAACCGCCTCGCCTCGCCGGCGAAAACCAGCGGCGGCATGGACCGGAGACGGTCCTCCACAGCCAGCAGGGCGTTCGCATCCGGATAGTCGGCGGGGATGTGCTTGGCGGGCTTGGAGCGCCAGCTGGAGGGGGTCCAGCGCTGCATGTCTTCGGCTCTGATCGATTAAGCGTCCGCCTATACGGCGCTTTGACCCTGGGAGGAAGCACAGCCTCGAACGGCGTTGATCCCCACTCTCCAGCGGATGATGCAGAGCGCCAGCTAAGCGCCCTACTCCGCCGCGATCAGCTCGGCAGGCGTGTACTTCTCGTGGAGGGTGACGAGTTCTTCGGCCGCCGAGGGGTGAAGCGCGCAGGTGGCGTCCCATTGCGCCTTGGTGAGGCCGGCTTTCACGGCGATGGCGGCGAGCTGGATCATCTCCGGAGAGTCCGGGCCCACGATGTGGCAACCGACGACCCTGCCGTCCTTCGGAGAGACGATAAGCTTCATCAGGGTCTGCTCGTCGTCGCCGGCGAAGGCGGTCTTCATGGCCCGGAACTTGGTTAGATAGACGTCCACAGGCCCAAGCTTATGGCGCGCCTCGGCCTCGGTCAGCCCCACCACGCCCGCGGGGGGCTGGGAGAAGACGGCCGTAGGGATGTCGGCATGGTCGAACTTGGTGGGCCGGTTATAGTAGACCGTCTGGGCGAAGGCCGCGCCTTCGCGGATCGCCACCGGGGTAAGGTTGGCCCGGTCGGTCACATCGCCCACCGCGAAAATGTGCGGCACGTTGGTCTGGGAGAAGTCGTCCACGGCCACAGCGCCGCGAGCGTTCAGCTCGACGCCGGCGGCTTCAAGGCCAAGTCCCTTAACGTGCGGGTCGCGACCGACGGCGAACATGACCTGCTCGGTCTCCACCACCATGGAGTCGGTGAGATGGCTGCGGAAGCCGCCGTCGATCCTCTCGATACGCTCGTGCCGGCAGGCGAGCGCCACCTTGAGCCCGCGTTTTGTGAGTTCGCCGGCGATGTGGGAGCGCACGTCCTCGTCGAAGCCGCGCAACAGGTTGGAACCGCGATAGGCGACGGTCACGTCCACACCCAAGTTGTGGAAGATGCAACCGAACTCGACTGCGATATAGCCGCCGCCGACGATCAGGATGGATTTCGGCAGCGTCGGCAGGTGGAAGATTTCGTCGGAGGTGAGCGCCATATCGGCGCCCGGTACGTCGTCCGGCAAACGCGGACGCCCGCCCACCGCGATCAGGATGCGCTCGGCGGTCACCGTCTTGTCCATGCCGACCAGTTCAAGCGCCTTGGTGCTGAACAGGTCGGCGCCGGCCTTCTTCAGGTTGGCGGTGTAAATGCCTGACAAACGGGCGATTTCCTGGTCCTTCTTGTCTAGGAAGGTGGGCCAGGAAAAGGTGGCCTCGTCGCAACCGCTCCAGCCGTAGCCCTTGGCCAGTGCGAAATCCCGCGCGAAGTTGGAAGCGTAGACCATCAGCTTCTTGGGCACGCAGCCGCGGATGACGCAGGTGCCGCCTACCCGGCTCTCTTCCGCCACCGCTACCCGCGCGCCGGTCATGGCGGCCAGCCGCGCAGCCCGCACTCCGCCCGATCCCGCGCCGATCACGAAGAGGTCGTAGTTGTAAGCCATGGCGTCCTCGCGTCGTCCCGCGGCCGGGACCGTCCGCGGGCATATAGCGGCGCAGAGGGGGTTAGAAAATGGCGCAGCCTGCAAGCGGCTGGGCGAAGGCCGTCAGCGTTCCAGCCGGCGGACGCCCTGCGGGTCGGCGACAAGGGCGCTCTCGGCCAATCCGATGAACAGGCCGTGGTCCACCACGCCGGTGATCCGCTTCAGCGCATCGGCCGTGGCGGCTGGATCGTCGATCTCGCCGCAGGCGATGTCGTAGATGACATCGCCGCTGTCGGTAAGCAGCGGCTGGCCATCCTGCAGACGCAGCACGGGTGGAGCGTCGACGCCAACATCCTGCATCACGTCGGCGACGCGACGCGCCGTCGTAGCATGGCCGAATGCGACAATCTCGACGGGCAGAGGAAAGCGGCCGAGACGGTCCACCACCTTGGAGCCGTCGGCGATGGCGACACAGCGGCGCGACGCCTCCCAGACCAGCTTCTCCCGCAGCAGGGCCGCGCCACCGCCTTTGATCAACGCCAGCCCGGGTCCGATCTCGTCCGCCCCGTCCAGGGTCAGGTCGATCCCTCCGGCCTCGTCCAGGGCGATCAGCACCAGCCCGCAAGCGCTCGCCAGCGTCGCGGTCGCTCTCGACGTCGCCACGCAACGGAGCTTGAGCGCCTGCGCCTCCGCCCGCCGCCCCAGGGCGCGGACCATGTGGGCGGCGGTGGATCCTGTGCCCAGGCCCACGGTCATGCCGTCCTGCACAAGCAGGGCGGCGGCCTCCCCTACGGCGCGTTTCTGCTCGTCGGAAGTCATCGGGGCGTGCGTCTCGCGGCGAGCTTCATGGCTCGGAAGCGTGCGGCCCAGCCGGGCTTCTCCACCTGCGGACTGCGCTCCAGGGCCAGCGCATCGTCGGCGACGTCACGGGTGATCACTGAGCCTGAGCCAATGATGGCGCCCGCGCCGATCCGCACAGGGGCCACCAGGGCAGTGTCCGATCCCACGAACGCGCCTTCGCCCACGATCGTACGATGCTTGTCGAAGCCATCGTAATTACAGAAGATTACGCCCGCCCCGATGTTTGCACGTGCGCCTACCTCACCGTCCCCGAGGTAGGCCAGATGGTTGGCCTTGGCCCCTGAGCCGAGCGTCACGTTCTTGACCTCCACGAAGTTGCCCACGTGAGCGCCTTCCCCGATCACCGCGCCGGGACGCAGGCGCGCATAGGGTCCGACGACTGCGCCCGCCAGCACCTCCGCCCCTTCGAGATGGCTGAAGCCGCGGATCACGGCTCTACGAGGGTGTCGTAGGCGAAGAAGACTGTCTGGGGAGCTGGCATGGCGACACCTTCGGCCAGGGCCTGTGCGCGGCGGATATCCTGCCACCTGGCCTCCGCCGCGGCCAGCTCGGCCTGGGCGTTGACGCCAAGGACCTGCGCCTCGCCGGCCAGGGCCACGGCCGTCTTCAGCCCCCGTCCGCGCGCCAGGCCGACCACGTCTGTAAG
>CAXTRP010000184.1:0-6352 GCA_964246615.1 uncultured Caulobacteraceae bacterium
GCTGCAGATCAGGGCTATCCGGAGCTTCTCTGATCGCTGACGGATAACCGCGGCGAGACAAAAAGATCATGCTATGGCGTTGTCATCGGCAAAAAATCTAGGCGAATATTCTCCCGTTAGGTCTGCAAAGCAG
Organism: uncultured Caulobacteraceae bacterium; assembly: GCA_964246615.1. Classification (GTDB taxonomy): domain Bacteria; phylum Pseudomonadota; class Alphaproteobacteria; order Caulobacterales; family Caulobacteraceae; genus CAHJWH01. Next base: position 134 of record CAXTRP010000184.1, read on the forward strand.
GGGCTGTTCGCAGAAGTCAGTCGTTCGGTTGGAACGTCACCCTCAGAAAGCCGGCAATAGTTGAGCCCGCACCCTGTTCATACAGTTGAGCTGCTCGATCTCCACGGAAGCGGGCGCTCTGACGCTGTCCGAGCCTCTTTTGAGAGCGCCGCTAATGTCGCGTATGGGGCAGAAAGCTTGAGTCCGCTTCGGGCGCTACCCGGAAGCTTTTGGTCGATTCGCCGCCTTCCGTTTCGGCATCGCGAGCTCGGCCGCCGTGCTACGCACTAGCTCGGTCAGCCAATCCTGATCCTCCCACCGATCGGCGGGGATCAACAGGTAGGGCTTTGCTCCAGGATAGGGTGAGACCTCCTCGGCTGTCTCGGCCATGGCGCGTCCCCGAGCCGTAGGCTTCACGAAAAGCTGCTTATCGCCAATGATCGCAATTATCTTGCCGTCACAATAGAGACCGTATTCGCCGAACATCGGTCTAAACGCAACTGTCCCAGCGCCTCCGATTTGATCGACGATGTACTCCACCGTTTTGCGGTTCAAGCGTCGGTCTGAGTAGCGCCTGTGCCTTGTCATACATCCGTGGGAAATGCCACTATGATCAAGTACTTGCACGTCGGGCGGTTCTTCAATAGGTCAATATACCTGAGGATAGAGCCACTGCTAAACAGTATTTTAGTAGCTGCGTTCAGATTGCTTATTACTTCAGATAACGAAGAAACCGTGTGACGCATCACGCGCGAGCTGGTCGACGAGGCCGTATTCCCACTGCAGGTAGGCTTCCATAGCCTCAAGGGGATTGTTGGTCCCCTCGTAGGGACGGCGATATACGTCGTCGGCGAGCGTGTCGGCCTGCAGCCCGCTTTCAAGCGGCAGGCCAGCAGCTATCCAAGCGGCTGTCCCGCCGTCAAGCGCTAGAGCGTCTCGGCCGAGATCGTGAGCATCGGCGGTGGCGAAGCGGGCCAGGGCTCCGTCCGGCGACGTGAAAACGGGCTCCGCGTTAGGCGGCAGGCTGGTCAGCAGCGCCTGCAGGCGGGAGCGAACGGCGAACAGAGCCCCGGGGATGTGGCCGCGACGGTGCGCGGGGCTGAGCCCGACGTCGATGACGATGCGCTCGCCGGCGGCCAGCGCCTCGGGGGTGATCAGTGCGAGGTCCGGGAGCGGCGCCAGGGTGGGACACCAGCCGCCCGTCTCCAGCGGCCAGTTAAAACCCCCGTCCAGCACGTAGGTTTCACAGCCCATCTGAGCGAGCCAGGAGGCGGTCATGTCAGCGCGGGTGCCCCGGTCGTCAGCCAGCACGATGCGCGCCCCGCGGACCGGGGCGAAGACGTCGGTCTCCTGCACCAGTTGGCCCCCCGGAGCGCTGCGAAAGCCCGCGATGTGGCCGTTCTCGAACTCCTCGGGCGTGCGGACGTCAAAACGGTAGAGCGTGCGCCCGCCGTCGTCTGCCAGGGTGGCCAGTCCCTCGACGTCGATGTGGCGAACGCCTGCCCGGTACGAGACGTCACGCGCGCGCCTAGCGGCCTCGGCGGCGGCCTCGCTTTCCACCTCCGGGAACTGCTCCGCCCGGCCATGGGCCAGCGCCTGGCCGGCCAGGGTCCAGCCGATTGTTCCGTTGCGGAGCGCGCGGACAGGGTTGGGCAGGCCCGCGTTGATCAGCGACTGCGCGCCGATAATGCTGCGGGTGCGGCCGGCGCAGTTCACCACGATGGGAGTGGTTGGATTCGGGGCGATCGAGGCGGCGCGCAAGACAAGCTCGGCACCAGGGACGCTGCGGCCGCTCGGGATGCTCATGGTGGCAAACTCCTCGAAGCGCCGGGCGTCTAGGACAACGAGGTCGGCACCTTCACTTATCAGGCCCTTCAGCTCCGGCGAGGTGAGGTAGGGCGTGCCGCGCCGGACCTCCACCAGTTCGCCGAACGCCTTGGAGGCGGAGTTGACATCCTGGAACAGCTCTAGCCCCGCCCGCCGCCATCCTTCCAGCCCGCCTTCCAACACCCGCACGTCGCCGTAGCCGAGCGCCTGCAGCCGTGCGGCGCCGATATGGGTCAACCCCTCGCCGTCGTCGTAGAGAACCACTGGCGTGTCCCGCCGGGGAATGCGATCGTAGGCCTCCAGCTCGAGCCGACTGAGCGGGAGCGAGGCGGCGAACAGCGGGTGGTCCGTCGCGTAAGGATTCTCTTCACGCAGGTCGATCAGCGCGATCTCCTGACGGGTAAGGTGAGCGTTGCGGACCTCGGAAGGGGTGATCGTCGTAAAGGTGCCGCGCGCCTTGGCGATGTCGGTTTGAAGGGTCATGCGGGGACGAGCTCGCTGAAGCGGTCCCAGAGGTTTAGCAGGACCTTGTTGAAAAAATGTGAGACGAAGCGCTGTCGGACGCCTCGCCGCGTCAATCGTCTCACTGGAAGCTTTTGCGTGCCTCATTGAGACAGAGGCTATCAAGCAAAGCTCACTTAGGTGAAGTCAGATGTAGGCGTGACGCCCTAAGTTTCCAATGGACTTAACACATTTAATGTATTTGATATCTTAGACCTATGAGCGATGCTCCTGTCTTGATAAGATCCGACCCGCAGGCGCAAATGCACGATCTACTTGGTATGGGTCGGCTGGAGGGTCGATAGCATCTTCGCCACCGCATCGCTCGACAAAGCGGCTAGGATCGTGAGCGAGCGCCAAGGCACGCCGGGCATGCTGACCGAGTTGGACTCAGCAGCAAACCTAAAAGGCGCGAATGGGCAACGGGCCGCCACTAGACGAGCGAGGCGGTCTTCCTTCATGGTAATAGTGTCCTGTCGTCTGGCATTGGGCCTGCTCCAAGCATCAAGGAGACGACCATCGAGCACTACGCCGACATCGACATCTCATCGGAAGCATCGAGCGCATGCACTTGATGCTCAGCAGTACGATTCTTACGATTTTGGAGCTTTAGGCTGGTTGAAACTTCAAACAGGCGGAATTCAGCGCTGTGTAATTCGTCAAGCCACAGCGGCTACCGTGCTTGATCTGTAATGATCACCTCTCAGGTGGCCGCAAGCAACAACCTCACTGCAACTGCAACGATGACGATGACGATAACGATGAGCTTCAAGATGTTCAATTGTCCGGCTTGTAGTAGTATCCAGGGATTTTACAGCCCTCGGGTGTAAAGATGCCTTGTGCTCTCTCCAGCATAGAGAAACGATGATACCCACAAGATAAATTCTCCATACCGGACCGTGTCGCTCTTTGGCACAGAGAGGCTACTTCAACGAAAAGAGTGGTCAAGGTTAAACGTGAGCGGGTCCAAGCGATGTGGCTCTGTTGAGATGAATAAAACAAATCTTCCGGCTATGGACGCTCATTGGATGCCGTTCACCGCTAACCGCCAGTTCAAGACGGAGCCACGAATGCTCGTGGCGGCCGAGGGCATGTATTACCGGAGCGACGATGACCGGCTGATCCTGGACGGCACGGCAGGTCTGTGGTGTGTAAATGCTGGCCACGGTCGGGGCCGAATTGCAGACGCAGTACGCGACCAGTTGCTTACCTTGGACTTCGCGCCGGGCTTCCAAATGGGCCATCCCCTGGCGTTCGCTTTCGCCGAGCGGTTGGCTGAGATTGCGCCAGGTGGGCTGGACCGCATTTTCTTCACCGGCTCCGGCTCTGAGTCGGTGGACACTGCGCTGAAAATCGCGCTCGCCTACCAGCGTGCGGTGGGACAGGCGACACGCACGCGGTTGATCGGGCGGGAGCGCGGCTACCATGGAGTCGGCTTCGGCGGCATCTCGGTGGGCGGCATCGTCAACAACCGACGCGCCTTCGCGACCCACCTGCCGGGCGTGGATCACATCCGCCATACCCACGACCTCGCATCCAACGCCTTCTCCAGAGGTCAACCCGAGCACGGCGCTGAGCTAGCGGACGACCTGGAGCGATTGGTCGCGCTGCACGGGCCTGAGACCATCGCCGCGGTGATCGTGGAACCGGTCGCAGGGTCCACCGGGGTGCTCATCCCGCCGAAAGGCTATCTGGACCGGCTACGGGCGATATGCGATCGCCATGGCATCCTGCTCATCTTTGACGAGGTCATTACAGGCTTCGGCCGGCTCGGGACGCCCTTCGCCGTCGACTACTTCGGCGTCGTCCCCGACCTGATCGCCACGGCCAAAGGGATCACCAATGGCGCAGTGCCGATGGGCGCAGTATTCGCCAGCCGCAAGATCCACGACGCTTTGATGCAGGGGCCACTCGGCCAGATCGAGCTGTTCCACGGCTACACCTATTCCGGACACCCGGTGGCCTGCGCGGCTGGCCTCGCAACCCTCGACATCTATCTTGAAGAAGGTCTGCTGACCCGGGGCGCCGAACTGGCCGAATATTTCGCCGACGCCATGAACACACTGAGGGGCGAGCCTTGCGTTATCGATATCCGCACCATCGGCCTGGTGGCCGGGATCGAGCTTGCACCGCGGGAGCAAGCGATCGGCGCGCGAGGCTACGAAGTATTCGTGGACTGCTTCCGCAATGGACTGCTGACCCGCGCCACCGGTGACACGCTCGCGCTTTCACCGCCGCTTATCGTCGAGCACGGACAGATTGACGTCATGTCCGAGCGGATCAGGGACGCGCTTCGTCGCACCGCCTGACTAAGTACAGTCTATGGGGATTGAGGGGATCAAAGTGGTGGACAGGATACTCAGAGACGCGGTGGAGACGTCAAAGCTAGCTCTGTTCGGTGGCAGTCTGGCGGCCACGATGCTGGCGGTCTCGCCCGTCCTGGCGCAGGCCCTTGGTCCGCAGCCATCGGCGGGCCCAGGCGCTCCAATCGTTAATTCACCCAACGCCGGGCCACCGGTCGCGGCCACCAGCCCCAACACCGTGGACGAGGTAGTGGTGACGTCTCAGCGGCGCGAGCAGTCGGCGCAGAAGGTGAGCATCGCCCTGACGCCGATCACGCCTCAGACCCTCGCCGATCACGGGGCCATTCGTATCTACGACTTGCAGTATATCGCGCCATCGTTGCAGGTCACTCCACAGTTCGGCAGCGGCCAGCCGGCCTTCACCATCCGCGGCGTGGGCTTTGACGACTATGCCAGCAACAACGCGCCCACCGTCGGCGAGTACATCGACGGGGTCGCCTATCCCATCCCCTCCCTGACCCAGGGCCAGATCTTCGACGTCCAGCGGGTAGAGGTGCTGCGCGGACCCCAGGGCACACTTTACGGCCGCAACAGCACGGGCGGCGCAATCAACATCATCTCCAACAAGCCCACAGACACCCTGTCGAGCGGGGTGGACCTGGAGTACGGCCGCTACGACACCTTCCGCTCCGACGCCTTCGTTTCGGGGCCGATCAACGACCAGCTCAGCGCACGCATCTCCGGGGCCTACAACGAGGGCGGTGCCTGGCAGCACGATCGCACCACCGGCCAAAGCCTGAACAGCGCCGACAACGGGGCGGGACGCCTGCTGCTGGACTACAAGCCGAACAGTAACTTGAAGTTCGAGCTTAACCTGCATGGCGCGCGCGACGCCGGGGACGCCCAGGGCCTGTATCTGATCACACCGCTGACAACGCCAGGCGGGGTAATCCCGGCCGACGCTGATCACACCGCCACCGCTTGGGGAACCTCGCCGCAGTTCGCCAAGGAAATCGGCGTCTCTCCCGACACCAAGCCGTTCCGTCATGTGGCTAGCTGGGGCGGCAGCCTGGACACTGAATGGAAGCTGCCCTTCGCTCAGGCGACCAACCTCGTCAGCTACGACGCAATTAATCGAGCAGAGTACGACAACTTCGACGCCTCACCCACGCCGAACGCCGATGTTTACTTCAACAGCCGCGCCGGCGTCTATGCGGACGAATTACGTTTGGCCTCCTATACGGCGGACCCGTTTCGCTGGCTGGTCGGCGCCTACTATTCCCACGAGCACTTGAACGAGGTGTATCGCTCGGGCTTCGCAGACAGCTTCGGCCTGGACGCCTACACGCCCTACACCCAGGACGCCGATACCTACGCCTTGTTCGGCCAGGTGGAGCGAGCTTTGACCAGCCAGCTGAACCTGGTGGCGGGCTTGCGGGAGGAGCATGAAGTTCGCCGGCTGCGCGACTTCACCACCGTCGGCATCCTGCCGTCAGGAGACGATCTTGCCTTAACGGCGGCGGATCAAAGCCGCAGGACAAGCTTTACCAAGCCCTCCGGCAGGGTCGCGTTGGAATATACTGTCGCGCCGGCGGTGTTGACCTATCTC
>CAXTRP010000185.1:0-6343 GCA_964246615.1 uncultured Caulobacteraceae bacterium
CTGGGACGCCCGCGCGCAAACGATCATTGCGGCCTGCCGGCTCTGAAGCCGACGCGCGACCTCAGGCGCGGCGCTTCTCCAAGGCTTCGCGCAGAGTGGCGTTGACACGGGTCTGCCATCCCGGACCCTCCGCCCTTAGAGCTTCAACCAGATCGGGATCGAGTCGAAGTTTTATCGCCACCTTCGGCCGCTCCAGCCGGGGCCGGCCGAGGCGCGCGGCCGCCAAGGGAAAGGCGGCGAGTTCCACATCGCTAAGGTATTCTGGGCCTTTCGCCTTCGCGAAATCTTCAGCAGTCCATTCAGGATTGTCTGGATCGTCCAAATCCGGCTCGGGAAGCGCCATGAGCCGGTGTTCAATCTCTTCACGAGACATTGCGACGGAACTCCTTCAGGTGCGCACGACGAAGGCTGATGGCCCGAAGTCGCTCGCCACGGATGGCGTAGGCGATGCAATAGGGTAAGCCATCCAGTAAGCCGTAGGCCCGAAACCGAGGCTCGGCGTATCGGCTGCCTTTCAGGCTGACCTCAACTCTTAGATCAGCAGCGCGAGCCAGCGAGATGCCGTGCTTGACGACATTGGCAGCATCCTTCTCCCGATCGAACTCCCAGACAACAATTATCGTACCCCCAGTAAGTTCCTCCCGCAAGCACCGCCTCAGCCTATGGCGGTGCCTCCCACCGTAAGCCCGCTGAGCTTCATCGAGGGCTGGCCCACGCCCACCGGCACGCCCTGACCCGACTTGCCACAGACGCCGATCCCGGGGTCGTAGGCGAAATCGTCGCCGATCATCTGCACCTTGGTGAGCGCAGTCGGCCCATCGCCGATCAGGGTCGCGCCCTTCACCGGTGCTGTGATCCTGCCGTCCTCGATCAGGTAGGCCTCGGTGCACTGGAAGACGAACTTGCCGTTGGTGATGTCCACCTGGCCGCCGCCGAAGTTGGCGCAGTAGAGGCCGCGCTTGGTCGAGGCGATCATCTCCGCCTGGCTGGCCTGGCCGCCCAACATGGCGGTGTTGGTCATGCGCGGCATGGGCATGTGGGCGTAGGATTGGCGGCGCGCATTGCCGGTGGGCGCCATGCCCATCAGCCGGGCGCTCATTCGGTCGTGCATGTAGCCCACCAGCACCCCGTCCTCGATCAGCACGGTGCGCTCCGTCGGCGTGCCCTCGTCGTCGATGGTGAGCGAGCCGCGGCGCCCGGGCTCCGTGCCGTCGTCGATGACGGTGACGCCGGGAGCGGCGACGCGCTCGCCGATGCGGCCGGAGAAGGCGCTGATGCCCTTGCGGTTGAAGTCGCCCTCCAGCCCGTGGCCGACCGCCTCGTGCAGCAGCACGCCGTTCCAGCCCGGACCCAGCACCACGTCCATCTCGCCCGCCGGGCAGGCGACGGCGTCCAGGTTCACCAGGGCCTGGCGCAACGCCTCGTCCACCTGCGCCTGCCAGTGGTCGGTCGCGACCCAGGTATGGAAGCTGGCCCGCCCTCCGGCGCCGGAGGAGCCGTTCTCGCGCCGGCCGTCACGCTCGACCGTCACCGACACGTTCACGCGCACCAGCGGGCGCACGTCGCGCAGCAGCCGCCCGTCGCCGCGCAGGATCTCCACCACCCGCCGCTCGCCGGCGATGGAGGCCGAGACCTGGACGATGCGCGGGTCGCGCCCGCGGGCGAAGGCGTCGATCTCCTGCAGCAGCGCTGCCTTGTCGCCGAACACGGGATGGGCGAGGGGGTCGTCCTCGCCGTACAGCTTGGTGTTGGTCTGGCGCGGGGCTTCGGCGGACCGGCCTTCGTAGCCCTGCTTCACATGCGCGCTCGCGTCCGCGGCGCGGCGGATGGCGGCGGCGCTGATCTCGCTGGAATGGGCGTAGCCGGCCTTTTCGCCGGCCACGACGCGCAGGCCGAAGCCCTCGGTGGCGTCGTAGCTGGCCGACTTCAGCCGTCCGTCGTCGAACACCAGCATCTCGCTCTCCGACCGTTCCAGGAACAGCTCCCCGTCATCGGCGCCATGCAAGGCGGATTGCAGGATGGCGAGCGCGTCGGCGGTCTCGACGTGGGAGGCTTCAAGGATGGAAGGCGTGGGGGAGAGCGCGTTCATGGACGATAGATTGCCGCCGCCAGCCGGCGGGACAAGAGGCGAGAAGCCGCGATCGACATACCGGGCGAGCCAGACTGGCGCTTCGACCCAAATGCGCTATCAGTAAGCTCAAAGGAGCCGACATGGCGATCAAGTTCGAAGCCTCACGGACGACGGCCAAGGTAACGGCCCCCTCGGGGAAGGCCGCGGCTGCGGCTGCGGCTGCGGCTGCCGGCGCCCGCGTCGGGTACGTCGACTACTACCGGGCTGCGCCGCTGGAACGCATCAGGATCGTCAAGCAGGGCGTGCCTGCGTCCGAGGCCAAGAAGATCATGAGCGACCTTGTCGCCATGCCCGTCCCGGTGACCTCGCAGGCGCTCAACATCCCGATCTCGACCCTGAACCGCAAGGTCAAGAACCAGGAGACCTTCGGCCCCGGCGAGAGCGAGCGGCTGCTGGGGCTGGCCCGGCTGATCGGTCAGGTCGAGGCGATGGTGGAGGAGTCAGGCGATCCAGCTGGCTTCAACGCTGCAGCCTGGACGGCGCGCTGGTTGAGCGAGCCGCTGCCGGCGTTGGGGGGGGCCAAACCCGCCAGCTTCATGGACACGATGGACGGCCAGCAGCTCGTCTCGGACATGCTGTCACGTGCTCAGAGCGGGGCTTTTTCCTGACTGAGGTCGTCTGGCGGATAGGGACCGACACGAGGAGCTACGTCGCCGAGGACCTCTCCGGAAAGGGCGCTGAGACCACAGGCGGCCGCTGGAACCAGAAGACGATGCCGGTCACCTACGCCGCCTCCAGCCGCGCGCTGGCCTGCCTGGAGACCCTGGTGCATCTGAACACCAGCGACCTGCCCCTCAACCGCTACCTGGTGGCCATAGACGTGCCCAGCGAAGTCTGGGCGGCGGCGACGGTGGAGACGCCTGCAAGCCTGCCGGTAGGCTGGGACGCCGAACCGCCTGGGCGTGTAAGCCTCGACTACGGAATGGCATGGTTGAAGGCGAAAGCGTCGGCGCTTCTCGTCGTTCCTTCCGTCATCGTGCCGGAAGAGCGCAACATCCTCATCAATCCCGCCCATGCCGATTGCAGCCGGATCACCGCTCGGAAGATACGGAAGTGGCTGTATGACCCTCGTCTTCTAACGCGCTGATCATGGGTTGGCGGAGTGCGCTCCGTTGTTGGCGCAGCCGGCATCACCCTCCCACCGGAACCGTATTGTCGTCGGAGTTCCTGTCGATGGCCTTGTTGTAGGGGTCGACGCCGGCGAACTTGGGGGCGCGGTTGACGGTGAAGGTGAAGCTCTGCTTGCCGCTGTGCACGGCCAGCTGCTTGAAGGCGATGACGTCCTTGGGACCGAAAGCCGCCTTGCCGGGGTCGCGGGCGAACAGGCCGATGTCGAAGGGTTCGTCGAGCGGCGCTTCGGTCTCCTTGCCCTGGCCGTTGGCGTAAAGCTTCTTTGCCGCCACCTGCAGGGTGACGTCGTAGCGGCCGTCCGGGCGCTTCCTGGATGAGGCGTGCACGGCGCGAAGGTCGTAGAGCGTGATGTTCTCAAACAGGTCGGTGACCAGCTGCTGGTGGGTTGGCCCTACCTCGGCGCGCAGGTAGGCGACGAAGTCCTTGGATGACGGATAGGGCGCGCCCTTGAAGGCGTACCGCGCGATCAGCTTGCGGAGCGCCCGGTTGACCGCATCCTCCCCCACCTCGTCCTGCAGCCTGTACATGACGACCGCGCCCTTGCGGTAGTGGATGTAGCCCTGGTCCTCCACCCGCTCCAGCGGGAGCTCCTCCACCGCTTCGCCGCCGCGGGAGCGGAGATAGCTGTCCAGCTCGAACTTCAGGAACTTCCTGATCTGGTCGGGGCCGTAGAGGTGCTTCATGGCCATCAAGGCGCTGTACTGGGCGAAGGTTTCGGCCAGCATGGTGTCGCCCTGCATGTCCGCGCCGATCACCTGGTGCGCCCACCACTGGTGACCCAGCTCGTGGGCGGTGACGTAGGTGACCATGTCGATCTTGGACGTGTCCCGGGCGTCCACGATGAAGCCGATCCCTTCGGAGTAGGGGATGGTGTTGGCGAAGGACTGGGCGAACTGGGCGTAGTCGGGAAACTCCAGGATGCGGACCTGGCGGAACTGATAGGGGCTGAAGTTCGCCTGGTCGTAGTCGAGCCCCGCTTCCAGGGCGTGGATCATACGGTCCACGTTCCAGGGGTGCTGGGGATCGTAATAGACCGACAGCCCTATGCCCTTGTACGGCACGCTCTTCACCGCATAGCGGGCCGACTGCATGGAGAAGAAGTCCAGGATCGGGGCTTCGGTCTTGAACTCGGACGTGTGGCGTCCGGCCGTGATGCGGTCGGCGATCCGGTAGCCGGGGGCCATGGGCGTCTGGTCGGCCGAGGTGGAGACGGTGATGTCGCTGTTCACCCAGTCCGCGCCGTGGGTGATGAAGTTGAACCGCCGGGCGCCGTCATCCTCCAGCTTGGGCGGGCGGAGTTCTGGGGGCAGGTGGTACTTGCGCCGCTTGGCCCGGTCCTTCAGCAGGCCCCCGCGGTCCATGCCGATCATGGGCGCCACGGCGAAGCTGTCCAGGAAGCTGCCGTTGCGCACCACCAGGGCTGAGCCGGCGCTGGCCCCATCAAGCCTGTCATCGCCGCTGTTGCGGAAACCCTTGCGCCCCACGCGCGTGGTGAAGGACAGGGAGCGCTTCTCGCTTGGCAGGAGCGGGTTGTCGAAGGCGAAGATGCGGTAGTTGAAGCGGTCGTAGGTCTTCAGCGGCCGGCCGCCTTCCACCGAAAGCGCCTGCACCTGTAGATCGGGATCAAAGCGCACGTGCAGGGTGCGTATCGGCGCCAGGGTCTTGTTCTGAAACACATAGACGCCCCGGCTCATCGCGTACCGCTGGTCTGGGTAGATGTCGACGTTCAGCTTCACGTCTGTAATCTTGGGCTGCGGCACGGTCTCGTAGGGCAGCAGCGCCTTCTCGTAGTCGGCCGCGCGGCGATCCTGGTCGAGCTGGGTCCGGTAGGGGTTCCAGACGTTGGTGTTCAGATAGATGAATCCGCCGACGCCTACGGCTCCGATCAGCGCCAGGGCCAGCACCGCGCCCGCGGGTCCGGCGAGGCGCCGGGGCAGGCGCTTCAGGCGCGGCAGCAGGCTGGCGTCGGCGCCCCGCCGCCACAGCGCCGCCGACAGCACGCACAAAGCGAGCGCGATCAGGCTCCAGTAGGCCTGGAACCAGTTTCGCGCCACGCCGGCGATGCCCTGGTCGTTCATGTCCGACAAGGGCACGTCCGGCGAGCCGCCGTAGATGTACAGGTTGTGCTCGATCCCCAGCTTGGGCAGTACGATGGTGGAGACGATGTAGACCACCATCAGGCCCCAGCCGAAGAACTTGTGGGGAACCAGCGTCTGCAGGAACACGGCGAGCACAGCGATTAGGGCGGCGTTCACGGTCTCCGGCAGCAGATACCAGCCGATGTATTTCCCGAGCTCCAAGTGCGGGAAGCCGCGGAGCAGCTGCACCAGGATGGCGGAGGCTATGCTCACCGCCAGCATGGCGAACAGCACGCCGATGATGGCCACGATCTTGGGCGCGGCGAACACCCAGTCCGGCGTTGGGGAGGCGTCTACCAGCATGTCGGTGCGGCGGTCCCGCTCGCGCCAGACCAGCTCGCCCGCGTAGTAGATCGCCACCACCATCGGCATGAAGGTGAAGCTGCCGCGAAGCACCTGGATCAGGATGCGGCTGACCGGATAGAGGTTGTCGCCATAGACGCCGTCGGTGACGGTGAACCACAGGCCCGCGCCGCTGTTGAACACGCCCAGCGCCAAGAGGACGAAAAAGGCCGGGCTCTTGAACACCTGGCCCATGTCCAGCCGGGTGCGGGCCAGCAGCTGCGCCCAAATGGGGGAGTGTTTCGCCGCCCTCGACTTGCTCATCCTCCCCATCGGGGATGGGGAGGCGGCGCCTGAGGCGACGGAGGGGCCGCGCAGTTGCGCGGAAGACGCTTCGCTGCGGTTTCCGACCGGCAGAGCCAGTCGGCCCCCTCCCGGCCTTCGGCCGTACTCCCCCACGCCGTGGGGGAGATCGCGGTCGGGTGCGGGATCAGGACGGGCGGTGTCCACCGCGTCGCGGCGCTCGGCCTCGCGCTTGCGCACCTTGCCGGGGGGCGCCTCGAAGCGGAACAGGGCGTAGGCGCCGGCCAGGAACACGGCGCCGACGCCCGTCCAGATCACGCGGTTCCAGAGCAGCGGACCGGCGAGCGGGACCAGCAGG
>CAXTRP010000186.1:0-5746 GCA_964246615.1 uncultured Caulobacteraceae bacterium
GCTTGCCGCCGGCCGGTATCAGCCAAAGCTCAGGCGAGTGACCAGCGGTTGCGCTGACAGCAGCCGGCGTCAACACGATCGCGCGGCGGCCCGGGTCGTAGAAGGCCACGAAAACCGTCGGACCTGCCGCTGTCGCGGAAAGCCGTGCGGTGAGTACCGGCGCCGGAGGAACTGGAGGTCGAGGCCAGACGACAGCCACCGCCAGAGCGGCTGCGAGAGCGGCTGTAGCGGCCGCTACGCTGCGCCAGGTGTTGACGCTACGCTTCAGCCGCAGTTCCATGACATTCGACTGCTCCACATGGCGTGCGATGCCGGACCATACACGGGCCGGCGGAACCTCGGCCGGGATCGTGTCGACCAGGCCCGCCAAGCGCGCCTGCCACGCGTCCACCTCTAGACCAAAGGCGGTATCGGCCATGTAGCGGCGTTCCATGGCCACGCGTTCTGCGCCGTCTAGAACGCCGAGGGCGTACTCCGCCGCCAGATAAGCGTCGTCATCCGAGGTCATGCCGGGATCGCTCATCGCTCGAGACAGATGCGCAAGCGTAGAAGCGCACGCCTGACCCAGCTCTTCATGGTGCCGAGCGGTGTTCCGGCTGCATCGGCGAGGGAGGCGTAGGTTTGACCATCGAAGAACGCGGCGCGGATATAACCGGCATGGTCGGCATTCAGCTCATCGAGGCAGGCCGAAAGCTGTCGGTGTGACTGCTCCTGTTCCATCAGGTCGCCAGCCAAGGGTGATGGGTCAGGCGCCCCGGCCGCCAGATCGAGCGGCCGGTTCAGGTGGGACTTGCTGGCCCGCAGCCGATCTATGGCGCGATTGCGGGCAAGGGTGGCCAGCCAGGTAATCGGACTGACCCCCCGCGTGGGGTCGAACGATCCTGAACGCCGCCAGACTGTGACGTACACGTCCTGCAACACATCCTCAGCTTCGGCTCGGTCCCTCAAGATACGGATGCAGACCCCGAATAGTTTCGCCGAGGTGAGATCGTACACCTGCTGCAGGGCCGCCTTGTCGCCGCCGGCGACTTGCTGAAGCGCTGTGCTCAGCCGCTGTCGATCCGTAGCCCCGTCCACGAACCCAGCGCTCCGTTCGACGACAGCTTTCGTCAGTCTCATTCGTCTACACGCCCGCAGTCCCCGTGCAAAGCCGCCGGTGCTTTGGAGCTGGATGCTGCGGAACGACGGCTCGACGCTGCGCCGCCATCGAGATACCGCAAGCCATGACGAGCCGTTTCGGGCTTGAGGTCCGCGCCGCAACCGCTGCCGACGCGCCAGGTCTCTGCGAGTTGCTGGAAACGCTGGGCCGGCCTGTCGCCGTACGGTCGATGACCGAGCGGCTGGACGCGCTTAGTGAGGAGCCCGGGGTCGTGCTGATCGCCCTGGAGTGGGGGCCGCCGAGCGGCGTCGTGGCCGTGAGTTGGCGGCGCTTGCTCTTGGCGGACGCGCCTCAGGCTGAGGTGAGCGTGCTGGCGATCGACCCGCAGCATCGGCGGAGAGGCGTCGGACGGCTGTTGTTGAAGGCCTCCAGCCAGGCTGCTCGTCTCGCGGGCTGCGCCCAGATGATCCTGGACGCTCCGGCGGATGCACCGGGATTGCAGGCCTTCTGCAGGAGCAGCGGCTTCGAGGCGACCGGCGCGCGGTTTACAAGGCCGCTCCGCAAGAAGCGCTGAGATCACCGTCGCTCAAGCCGACATGGCGCGGAAGCCCGAATGCAGATCGGGGCGCCGGGCCCGCCGCTTTCCCGATCCTGCCCCGACCTACTCCGCGTCGCCGGATGTCAGCTTCCGGACTTCAGGCCATCAACAGAGTCGATCTGCACTAAAGACGTCTTCATCACCGTCCTGCTTCAAGACCCGCCCGGCCCTAGTCTAGGAGGTAGGGGGAGGAAGCATCCGGTTTCTGGGGGCCAAGCTTGCCCGGAGCCGCTTGTGGCCCGCTGTCGCGAAAGTGTTGCGACAGACGCAAAGAGCGTGTTTGGATAGATACAAATAAGAACGATTCAAAAATGGGTAGGGAGCAATCCAAAGCAATGAAAGGTGGGATGCAACGTAGCCTTGCGTCGAGCGCCTCAGGCGCCCGCGCGGAGCGATCATCTCTGGTCTCGCGCCAAGCGGTCCATCCCGGCATCGGCGAAGGGGCGGATGTGGAGCGTAGACCCTCCACGATCGTCGCCGGTCCGGTCCGCATGCCGGTGATGATCGCTGTGCCGCTCTACCGCGCGCCTCACCTCGTTGCGGGCCTGTGCCGCGCCCTGACGGCGATCGCGGACGAGATCAGGGAGCTGCACGGACACGTCGTCCTGATCAACGATTCGCCCGACGATGAGGGGCTGCGGGCCGCCCTCACCGCAGCGATGCCGGCGTTGTGCGAGGCGGTCAGCGCGGAGGTGCTGGCGAACCCTACGAACCTCGGCTTCGTGCGCACGGCCAACCGGGTGCTGAGGCTCGGCGAGCAACGCGGCGCCGACGTGATCCTGCTCAACTCCGACGCGCTCCCTACGCGGGGCGCCTTTGCTGAAATGGCGAGGGTGTCGCTCAGCGATCCGATGATCAGCGTTGTCAGTCCCCGGTCGAACAACGCCACGATTTGCAACTCGCCCTATCCGGATTGCTTTCGCGGACTGGACGCCACCGCGGCGCTACAGGCGCATCTCAGCGTCGCGCGCCACCTGCCGCCGGTCACCTACGTCCCGACAGCGGTCGGTTTCTGCCTCTATGTCCGCCGTGTGATGATCCAGGAGTTCGGCGTCTTCGACGAGATCTATGGCGGCGGCTACAATGAAGAGAACGACTTCATCATGCGCTGCAACCTGGCAGGTTATCGCGCGGTGCTGGCCAACCACGCCTTCGTTCACCATCTCGGTAACCAGTCGTTCAGCCAGTCGACCCTGTCCAGTCATGCGCTTGAGACAGTGAACCGGGACATCCTGCTTGAACGCTATCCGCACTACGATGCGGCGGTCCACCGTTACTTCGCAGGGATCGAGTTCCGTACACAGCGGCTGCTTGCAGGCTTGGCCCTCAACGAGTCCGGGCAGTTGCGGGTGCTTATGGATGCTCGCAACGTCGGCGCCTATCATAACGGCACCTTCGAGCATACCCGCGCCTTGCTCACGGCGTTCGGCAAGGCCTATGGCGGCGCACTCGCCCTCTACATCGCTTGCAGCCCTGAGGCCGCCGCCTTTCACCGGCTGGATGCGATCCCCGGCATGACGCTCTGTGATCCGGATCAGCTGGGCGAGCGGCCCTTCGCCATCGCGTTCCGCATCGCCCAGCCCTTCAAGCTCGCACACCTGAAAGCGCTCGGCGACCTCGCGCCGCTTACGGGCTTCCTGTTCCTGGACACGATCGCGATGGATTGCCTCGAGCTGGACGTCGAGGACTTTCACCAGATCTGGACCTGGATGACCGAAACCACCGCGTTGATCGGGTTCAACAGCGCGTTCACCGCGCGCCAGTTCAAGCACCGCTTCAGCCTGCCGGCCGATGTAGTGGATTTCGTCTCCCTGTGTTCAACCGATGTGTCGGAGTACGCGCCGAGCGCCTACCATGCCTGCAAGGGCTATCTGCTGGTCGTCGGCAACCACTATCTGCATAAGCACGTGAAACCGATGGTGGATGCGTTGCGGGCGCAGACCTGTCAGCCCCTGATCGTCCTCGGGGGCTCTGACGCTTCGGATACCGATGGCGTCACCCTGTACCGGGCCGGAGAGCTCGAGCAGACGCAGGTGGACGCCTTCTACGAGGGCGCGGATGCGGTGGTCTTCCCCAGCCACTACGAAGGTTTCGGGTTGCCGATCCTGCACGCGCTGGCGCGCGGAAAGCCTGTCTTCGCCCGCGACCTGCCCCCTTCGCGCGAGATCAAGGCGCGCTGCGCGGAGGCTGTGAACCTGCATCTCTTCGCCACGACCGCCGAGATCGCCGCCGCCGCCGCGCAGGGCCGCCCCTGGCGATCTCCACCGCGAGAGACGACGCCGCAGACCTGGGCCACCGCCGCTGAAACGCTGTACGAGGCCATGCTGAAGGCCATCGGGCGCTGCGATTACGACCGTGTCCGAACGCGGGTGGCGCGACTGGATGCAATCATGGACATCGCTCCGGTTGCGCCTGCGCGCCCCTGGCTGAGGACGATGGTGACGCCCGAGGAGCTGGGCAGGCTGCAAGCGAAGCTCACACTGGGGGAGGCTGAGCCTGCGGCCGCGGGGTCGCCACCTCTTCGGATGGTGGTCGTCGATGGAGAGCGTTCGGACCCAGACCTGATCATGGAGCTGTTGCATCACGCCGAGGATTTGGCGCCGAATGGCCTGCTGATGCTCGACGCGGCCCACGAACAAGTCGACGCCCGTCGCGCCAGGCTCCTCCTCATCGCTGCAGGGCTTGCCCCGGGATGCGCGGAGGTGTCCGGCGCTCGGTTGCGCATCTGCGCCAGCCTGTTCGTTCCCTGGGCGCAGAGCGTGCCGTCGAACGGCGACGACCACAGCTTCATCCAGGAGGCTTACAAGGCTGTCCTGGGCCGGGAAGTGGATCCCGCGGGTCTGACGAACTACCTCCGGGCGCTGAACGACGGGCTCGATCGGCGCGGCTTGCTGGCGGCCCTGTATACATCGAAGGAGCGGCTCGATTTCAGCGCGCGTCTGCACGGCGCATCGAATGACGAACCTTCAACGGGCCGTCTCGCCAAGAATTCCGTCCATCAAGCCGCCGGGTCGGAGATCAGCGGCGTTCAAGGCGGCGAGGGGCTGGTTGGGGAGGGGGCCGGCCCCGCTTGCGGCAGGGTATAGCCCATCGTGCTTTGCGAAGCCTGCGTCGGAGCCGGCCGGGTGCGTTTCGGCAGGATGGCGTTGGGGAGGAGCGGCTGGCTCTGGTTTGCAGCCTCGTCACCGTTGTCCTGGCGGTCACGCACGGCCGGTTGCACATAGATGGGAGCGGGTAGGACGGCAGGGGGTGGCGCCTCGCTGGACCCCGCGGTGTCCGAACCCGAAGGTCGAAGCACAGCGTCTGCCTGGACGGCGTCGGACGGGACGCCAGCGGGAGACGTCGGGGGCGACCGGACCGTTCCGGCGTTCAGGGCCTGGGCTTCGTCCAGGGTTGCACCGGCCTGATGCGCGGAGACGAGCGACCACACGCCCAACCCTATAGCCAGGAGCGCGCATGCCAGGGTGATGAGCTTTGACATTGCGGCAGGTCCGGCGATGCGCCCTGATAGGGCCAGAAGCTTCGCGGCGAAACGTCTAAGACGCAAGCCATGTCGGTCCGTTGGCCGCTCTGTTAAACGGCCAGAGCCGAGATGAGGTGGGGAGCGGAGAATGCAGCCTTGATAATATCGTCTGCAGCGGCTTTGAGCCGTGTGGAGGACCTTACCGCTTGAACAGACTGATCCTGATCGCCGCCCGCGCGGCCCTGGCGGCATGCGCCCTGTTGACCGCCTGGGGTGCGTTTTCGCCGCCGGGCGGACCACACCCGCACCTCTTTCCGTGGGACAAGGCCGAACATTTCAGCGCCTTCTTCGCGTTGACGGCCTGCGCGCTGGCGGCTTTCCCGCGCGTGCGGATCGTCTGGATCGCGCTGGCGCTCAGCGCGTGCGGCGCCTTGATCGAGGGTATCCAAGGTCTGCCGTTCGTGCACCGCGACATGGACGCCAAGGACTGGGTGGCCGACACCATCGCCATCCTGGCGGTGGTCGGCGTGGTTCTCGCGGCCCGCATAAGGCGAGCCCTGGCCTAGCCTGCGTCTGATCCCGGTCG
>CAXTRP010000186.1:5756-6335 GCA_964246615.1 uncultured Caulobacteraceae bacterium
GGTAGTATCAGGGCCAGCCTTTCCGCCTCCGTCAACGGGCGCCAGCGTCCTTCAGGCATGGACCCGAGCCGCAGCGGGCCGATACGCACCCGCCGCAGGTCCGTCACCTCCAGGCCGACCAACTCGCACATGCGCCGGATCTGGCGGTTGCGGCCCTCGCGCAGCACGAAGCGCAGGGTTTGGCCGGCGACGACGTCCACCCCAGCCGGCTTCAGCACGCGCCCGTCCAGCTGTAGGCCGTGGCGCAAGCGGCCGATCCTGTCCCCACTGACAGGGCCTGACACCCTCACCAGATACTCCTTGTCCAGTGTGGAGGCGGGGCCGATCAGCGCCTTGGCCAGCACCCCATCCTGCGACAGCAGAAGCAAGCCGCGGGACTCCATGTCCAACCGGCCGAGCGGGGCCAGGCTCGCTCGGGTCGGAGCCGCCGCTGCCTCGTCGCCCCACAGCGCCTCGCGAGTCAGCAGGCGTGCGGCGGGGATTTGGCGCCCTTCCGGCTGGGCGGACACCACGCCGGGGGGCTTGTTGACCACGACGCTGATGGGACCCGCCTCGCCCTCGTCCTGTTCCAGGGTCAGG
>CAXTRP010000187.1:0-6297 GCA_964246615.1 uncultured Caulobacteraceae bacterium
TCCCACCCAGGACATTGCCGATGAGATGGCCCGCTCTCGGATCTTGGCGGCCGCTAAGGGCTGATGCAAACGATCGCTCGCCCCCTCCGTGTCCCCGGAAGGGGCGAGCGATCGCCTTGGTCAGGGGTTGGGGTCGTCCTCGCCGGCACCTGACTTGGCGGGGCTGCGGTGATGGCCATCGTCTCCGTCGGCGATCCTGGCCAACGTGGGATTTGCGCCGTGGGCGAAGCCCTGGGCGCCCGCCGTTGAACTCGCCGACGCCTGACCATAGGCGGACTGCTCGGAAGGATTCACCGTCGTCGCTGTTCCCGGCTGGCCAGGAGGCGTGGTCGTTCCCGTGGGTTGCGGGGCGGCCTGGCCGCCTCGGCCTGTACGCCAGCCTTCGAACTCCTTGCTGAAGGCGGCATGGCGTTCATTGCGCCAGGAGCCGTAGTCCTCATCGTAACGGCGCGTCTGCTCCTCGCGCCAGCGGGCGTAGTCTCGGTCGTGACCCGAGAGTTGGGTCTCTCGCCAGCTGTGATAGCTGACTTCGTGGTGGTCCTGCGGCTGAGCCGGGCGGTGGTCTGCCCGCGACCGCTGATCGGACTGGCCGAACCGTCCCGCATCATAGCCCCGAGGCCCGAAGCGTCCGCCATCTTGGCCGTAGTCGATACCCTGGTTCAACGGGGCGTAACCACCCTGGCCCGACTGCGAGTTCAGGTTCGGCTGGCCATAGCCTCCGACGTCCGCTCCCCCGAAGCCGCCCAAGCCATTATCGGACGACCCATTCGCCATCTGGCCGAAGGACGTGTCGCCTCCTTGGCCATAGCCGCGCGCACCGGCGCCGCCGGGCTCATAAGGGCCGCCGGTCTGCTCGTAGCTGGCGGGACGCTCGTCCCTCGCGCCGCGCATGTCGCGCTCTCCCCGATTGCGCTCGATCTGGTTGCGCTCAAAGGAGCCGGGCCCCGGCCGCCCCGCTTCACGTTCCGGCTGACGTCCGCGCGAGTCGCCGCCTTCTCGCCAGTCGCGACCGGCCCGCCACTCTTGATCGCCGCGCGTGAGACTGTTCTCGTGTTCTCGATCGGCCATTTGGCAGTCCTTCAAGAGGTTGACCGCCTAAAACCGTAGCGCCGAAGCCTCGGTTCCCACCCCGCGCCGCCCCGGGGGTTTACGGTCGTATGACCAATTGCTAGACACAGGTGAGACGATTTGTCCGACGGAAGAGCCAGCGTTTATGTGGATGCCGTCGCCGTCCCCGCAGATCGCGCGAGACCGCCCTGCTGAAGTCGCCGTTGAGGGTGCGTTGTGCGATAAGCTTAAAACCTATTACGACCGCTTGGCGCTCGATCCGGTGCCGGATAGTCTGTTGCAGCTGACGGAGGCGTTGGATGCGGCTTTCGAGCGGGGCGATCTGCGGTGTGGCGGCGTCAGTCGCCCGGCCTGATCGGCTTCACTCGGCGTGCAACGCCGCCCCTAGTGTCGCTGACGCAAACGTACCGGTGACATCGTCTGCATCCATGATCCGTAACAGGCGCGCCCGTGCGCGGCTCACGCGACTTTTGATCGTGCCGATCGCACATCCGCATATCTCGGCAGCCTCCTCGTAGGTCATACCGGCGGCGCCGACCAATACCAGCGCCTCTCGATGCTCGTGGGGGAGCTGCTGCAGGGCCACGCCGAGCGAGCGAATGGCGACGCCCCACTCCTGGGTGGCGGGAGCGCTCAACGTGGCGGCGTGTTTCCCGTCCTCATCCGCCACCTCCCTGCGGCGGCGAACCACTGCGGTGTAGTAGGTGTTGCGCAAGATCGTGAACATCCACGCCCGAAGGTTGGTCCCGGGCTGGAACTTGTCCCGGTTCGTCCAGGCCTTGATGAGGGTGTCCTGCACAAGATCGTCGGCGTCTGCGCCGTTGTGGCTCAGAGACCAGGCAAAGGCCCGGAGCGCAGGAATGAGAGCCACCACATCCTCTCGCCAAGTGGATGGATCGCCGACCTCGGCAGCACCGTCGTGAGCATCACAGCAATCACTATCGCTGAAATCTTCAACGGCGGCGGAGCGACTGGCCAGCCCGACCGACTCGGCGACATCGCAGGCAAGGGGTTCCGCCATCCGCACTCGACCGATACACACCCCTGAACCGGGACGCGAGAGAAACGCCCGCTGTTTTCATCCGTTCCGCTTCCTGTCTATGGCGTTGAGAGGGACTTAATCGCCGTGAATCCGCTTGATATCAGCACGCCGGCAACCATCCGACCGCAGTTGGTTGTAAGAACCGAAGATCCCGACGAACTCATTTCTCGCTTTTGTTATGTACGCGCCGCCTCACGACAGCTGGCGGCCCCGCTGTCGGCGGAGGACATGCTGGCGCAGTCGATGCCGGACGCCAGCCCTGCCAAGTGGCATCTGGCGCACACCACCTGGTTCTTCGAGACCTTCGTACTGCTGCCCAGCGGAAGCGCCCCATTCGATATGGCCTTCCAGTACCTCTTCAACTCCTACTATGAAGCTCTGGGTGAACGTCATCCCCGGGTGGCGCGCGGGCTCATGACCCGTCCGTCAGCCGCCGAGGTGATGGCCTACCGCGACCATGTCGATGCGGCCATGGTTGCGCTTCTCGGCAAAGGCGACCTCGGCCCTGAGACCGGGAGCCTGATCACGCTCGGGCTGGCGCACGAGGAGCAGCACCAGGAGTTGCTCCTCACCGACATCTTGCACCTCTTTGCGCAAAGTTGCTTGAAGCCCGCCTACCAGACGACGGAAGCGGTCTCTACACCGGCGAAAGCGGCGACGGCGTGCGGTTTCACGGCGTTCCCGGGTGGGATCGTGGAGATCGGCCACCAGGGCTCAGGTTTCGCCTTCGACAATGAAGGACCGCGCCACCAGGTCCTGCTGAGACCTTACCGTTTAGCGGATCGGCTGGTGACCAATGCCGAGTGGCTCGCCTTCATGGACGACGGTGGCTACCAGCGCGTGGACCTCTGGCTTTCCGACGGCTGGGCCGCCCGGCAAGTGCAGGAGTGGACCGCTCCGATGTACTGGGAACAGGCGGACGCAGGCTGGCGGACCTTTGGTCTGCGTGGAATGACGCCGCTGGAAGCTGCGGCGCCGGTGGCGCACGTCAGTTTCTATGAAGCGGAAGCCTATGCGCGTTGGTGCGGCGCACGCTTGCCGACCGAAGCTGAGTGGGAGCATGCCGCAACACAGAGCGGGGACACAGGGGCTTTCCTGGATGATGGAGGTCTGGCGCCTCGTCCCGCCGGCGCCGGCCCTCTGAGCCAGATGTTCGGTGATGTCTGGGAGTGGACCGCCAGTCCTTACGTCGGCTACCCAGGCTTCCGTCCCGCCTCAGGCGCGGTCGGAGAGTACAATGGGAAGTTCATGATCAATCAAATGATCTTGCGGGGAGGGTCCTGCGTAACACCCCAGGCCCACATCCGGCCGACTTACCGCAATTTCTTCCAACCGCATCAGCGGTGGCAATTCACCGGCCTACGGCTGGCCTTGGATTAAACCCCAAGCTTGAGGTGAGGGGCCACCGTCTGCGAGGGGCAGCCCCGATTTCGCCTAGCTCGCAGGGCGGCGCGCGCTCTGCGAGGCTTCCCCGCCCTTGCGCCCCGCTGCGGCGGCAAGTTCCCGGTTCTGTGAAAAGCTTCGCTTTTCATTGGGAACGCTTTCACCACCTTTGCGAGCAATCTCCCGTTGCTTGCTGCGATCCATGGAAGCAAAGCCGCGGCTGGACTTGCCGCCCGGAACACTTTCAGGCTGCTGCGACATCAATCTCTCCTTTTCGCGTGTCGGGGGAAGCGAGCCGATAACCAGAAGCGCGACAGCGAAGTTCCGCAGCGCGGTCGCGCCATCTGGGCTGTGTCGTCAGTCGTAGGGTCGGCCATCATCTGGAACGGTCGGGCTGATCGGCGCCTCGTCAGGCGTGTCGGGTTGAACCTCAGGGAACGGTGCAGTTTCCGGGCTGGCCGGCGATGGTGCAGGGGCGATCTCGGGGGAGGGAAGCTCAGACATCACGATCTCCTTGTCCCTGGCGAAACGAGCCACCCGTCGGGGAGTTCGATATCGGAGCGCCCGGCGCGGTTCTCGGCGCTGGGTGAGCCGGCGTGGGGTGAGACAGTGCGTCCCTGTGGCGGATTGCGCGAGAGGAGTGCGAGACCAGCGGCTTTAAGATCACCCGCCGAAGTAGGCGAGCCAGTGAAACGAGCGGGAACCTTGGAGTTTTGGCGCCGTTCCAACGGACTTGAGGTGCAGGGCTCAGACGACCTTCGGTCAGCCGGCCCGGGTGAAGGACGGCCCATGTCCAGGCAGATAGGCCGACACGCACCCTATCTGCGACGCTACGCCCGCGCTCTTACAGGTTCCCAGGCAGGGGGCGACACTCTTGTGCAGGGGATGCTTGAAGGACTTCTGTCCGGAGCTATTCCTTTGCGCGAACAGCTGGCCGTGCGTTCTGCGCTCTACGCAGCGCTGCACGACAGCTGGCGTCGCTCGACGCAGACCGGCGGCGCGGTGCAGGTGACAGGCGCTGATCTGCACCTGCAGACCCTGGACAATCAGGAGCGCGCCGCCTTGCTTTTGACGACCATGGAAGGGTTCAGCACCGCAGAGACGGCGGACATCCTGGACGCCGATCGCGAGCGTATCGAGGCGCTGCTCGCCTCGGCCGAGGCGACGCTCCGCCACCAGCTCGCCGCCAAGGTGCTTATCATCGAAGACGAACCCATCATCGGGCTGGACCTGACGCGGGTGGCGCGAGAACTCGGACACACCGTAGTAGGCGTCGCCGCGACACGGGGGGAAGCGGTCACCATGGCGACTGAGGCGCAACCGGGGCTGGTGCTCGCTGACGTGCGCCTGGCGGACGGCTCCAGCGGGCTGGATGCGGCCGCCGACATCCTGAAGAGTTTCGACATTCCCGTGATCTTCATCACGGCCTTTCCCGAGCACCTGCTGACCGGCGATCGGCCTGAGCCGGCGTTCCTGATCACCAAGCCGTTCCGGGAAGATACGGTGAAGGCGTTGATCGGGCAGGCGCTTTTCTTCCACCGCGCCGCGCCGGAGCGAGCCGCTCCGGAGACGGTGCTGCAAGCCTAGGAACCCAGCTTCGGCGGACGGGTTTCGCCCCTGGCCGCTTGGCCATGGAGGCTTGTGATGACCGACGCCACCCTCAACGACAAGGCCGCAGCGGTCGCCGAACAAGCCGACAAGCAGGTGGACGCTGGCGTCAAGAACCTGGGCGAAACGGCCGTGCAGATGAAGAAGGCCGTCAGCGAGAAGGCGGTCGTGGCCAAGGACTGGGCGGTTGACCGGTCTGGGGTTGCGCGCGACTGGGCGATGGATCAGTCCGACGTCATACGCGACACCGTGCAGACCAAGCCGTTCATATCGGTAGGCGTTGCAGTCGCTTCGGCTTTCGCCGCGGGTCTGGTGCTAGGCGTGCTGCTCACTCGCCGCTAGAGCGCGATGGGTCAGCGTAGATGCTGCTACCCGGCATCTTTCCGCTCGAGTTGACCGATGTCAGCTTTGACCGGCCCTAGGTTCCAGCGACCTTGAGCCGCGGCGCCGTCGTTCGTCCTGTTTCTTTCGCTTCAGCAATTCTGCTTGAAGAGGCGTCGTCGGCAGGGTCGCCAAGGTAAGATATCCCGACATCGCCTTGTCCAGCAGATCGAAGCGCCGATCCGTTGCCGCGGCGAACTCAGCACGCGAAATCCGGCCATCCAGGTCGGCGTCCGCCGCGGCTATGGGCTCTGGAGTATTGATCATGGAGTAAACGGCGGCGCCTTGTACGCCGATGCTGTGCGGCGGAGCTTGTGGCCTGTCGGCGGCTCGGCGCTTGTGTCGCCCTTCCTCCGGACGATTGTCGGTATTGTTGGGATCACCGAAGGTCAGGTCAGGATTGAAACCCTCCTCGGCATGCAGCCCCTCGATCCGAGGCAGGATCTCCGGCGCCACGTCCTGCTCGTATCGGCCGAGTTCGACGCTGTCGATCACCCCGTTATGGTCGGTGTCCAGCCGGTCGAAGAAGGCTAGGGCGTCGGCCTTGAACTCGGCGCGGGTCAGGCGTCCGTCGTGATCGACGTCGCTGCGGGTGAACCAGTCCACGACGGGGTAGGGTGCTCCCTGCGCCGCCCTGAACGGCTCACCAGCTGGGCTGATGAAGATGTTCGGCAAACGGCGCTGGGGCCCTCCCCGTCCACCGGGACCGCCCGGACCCTCATCTGCTGCGCAGGCGACGAGGGTCCAGCATAGCGAGATCGTGGCGCACCGCTGTAGGGCTTTGCTCATGCGCCCCTTTACGGGTTGGCGGTTCA
>CAXTRP010000188.1:0-6287 GCA_964246615.1 uncultured Caulobacteraceae bacterium
TCGTCCAGGTCGGCCACCAGGGTCTCCTGGTCCTCTTCCAGCACCTGGGTGCCCACGGGCACCTTGAGCACCACGTCCTCACCGGACAGGCCGCTCTTCTGGCGGCCCATGCCGTGCACGCCGGTGCCGGCCTTGAAGTGCTGCTTGTAGCGGTAGTCGATCAGGGTGTTCAGCCCCTCCACCGCCTCGATCCATACGTCCCCGCCGCGCCCCCCGTCACCGCCGTCCGGGCCGCCATACTCGATGAACTTCTCCCGCCGAAAAGACACGGCCCCCCCGCCCCCGTCGCCGGAGCGGATGAAGATCTTGCACTGGTCGAGGAATTTCATCGTTCGCGTTGGCGGTCGTCGGCGCGCCGGCGGGTTCCGGCTGATCCCGCTTTAGGCCGCCAG
Organism: uncultured Caulobacteraceae bacterium; assembly: GCA_964246615.1. Lineage (GTDB taxonomy): Bacteria > Pseudomonadota > Alphaproteobacteria > Caulobacterales > Caulobacteraceae > CAHJWH01. The sequence continues at coordinate 393 of CAXTRP010000188.1, forward strand.
CTTGAAAGAGACCAGGGTCTGGACGGTGCGCCGGGTACGGACATTATCGCTGTTATAGTCGTCGTAGATGGTCTTGACGAACCCGCGCAGCTCCGGCGCGTAGTCGTAGCTGCGATAGCTCGTGCCCGAGGTCGGGCCGGGATCGGGCGTGCTGCGTCGAACGATCGTGGTGGAACCCTCCGGCGTCGACGTCGTCGCCGACGATGTGGTCGTGGCCGTGTTCGTGGTGCTCCACTGCCCCTTCGCCTCGATGTGCACCGCATGGAAACGGCCTGCGGCCGTGACCACGTCCGTCCAGCCCGTGGCTTTATAGGACAGCCGCCAATGCGCGGGACCATGGCCGTTTGCAGGCGGATCGGTGAAGTCCGTGGTCCAAGTGCGACCGATCGCAAGGGGGAAGGCCACCGGGCGTCCGGTGGTGGTCTGCTGGCCGTCGATGTCGCGCAGGTAGCGCAGGTCGCGGCCCCTCAGCTGTTCCTGGGGCGCGTTTGGCGAGCCCTCAGGTTTGGCGCCGAGCAGCACGCTGTCGTCATCGATCCGGTCGATGCTCAGCTGCCAACGCCCCTCGTTATAGCCGGTGGTTCCCCGTTGGACCGTGCGGTCGTAGACCCACGTGTCGCCTAGCTTGAACTGGGGAACCTGCACCTCAGAGGCGGTGTCGGCCACGCCGACAGTCACGGCAAGCAGGGTAGCCAAGGCGTACGCTAAAGTCACTCGACGCTCCTCAACACTCTTCTACCGCGGGGCTTAGGGGTTCTCTGCTTTTGGATATGCTGACCGCGCATAGGTCATGAAGATCACGAGGCAGGCTTGAGGGATGCGAGGACATCAGTCATGCGACTGACCCGGACGTTCTCGGAATTGTAGTCTTCCTCGACGCGCTTCACATAGTATTTGATGCTTGGTACATAGTATAAAATCTCGTAGGTTGTGAAGTAGGCGGCGTGTGGGCCGGAGACCTGGCTATGGGCGATCACCGTCGCCTCGCCATTTGAGGCGGTCGAGCCGCCCAGGGTGGACGCCGCCCCCGCCATTTGCGCCTTGATCTTTCCAGATGCTTCCACCCTGAGTGCATGGAAGCTCCCTGCAGGCGTAGTAACGTCCTCCCAGCCTACAACCTTGTAGTGGGTCTGCACCTCCGACGAGAGCTGCGCCCCCTTGCGAGTTGGATCGGCGACATCGAGTTTCCAGGTCTTGCCAACCGACATGGGAAAGTCGAACGGGCGCCCGACGACGGTCTCTTCACCGTCCAAAGTCCGGCGCTTGCTCCAGTCCTGACCCACCATCTGGTCCTCGAAGGCGCCAGGGGCCCCGTCTTTCTTGATACCGATGACCATGACGTCTTCGCGTAGTTGCTCCACCTGGACGGCCAGCCGTTCGGAGGCATATCCCGTTGCGCCACGCTCGATGGAACGATCAAACACCCAGGCGTCCCCGACCTTGAAACTGGGTGCGGCGACCACCGCAGGCTCGTCGGCCAGCGCCGGAAAGGCAGTCAGGCAGAGCGCAAGCCCCGCCATTCCCAAAAACTCAGGCCCACAACGCAGTTTCATATCTCGAAATCCCCAGCGTTCGGGACAGGACGCACACCCATGTTTCGCTGAAATGACCGACACGCACAACGGGCGCGCGGCTTGAACTCGCCGCACAGACGCGTTCAGGCGCCAGCGCAACGCCCCATGACCCGCCGACACGCGTTAGCCCTACCCCGCGCCCAGCCGCTCCCGTGCTCTGGCCATCCGCAGCGCCCCCTCGTCCAGGGTGGCGTCGTGTTTGGCGAAGCAGAGGCGTACGACTGAGCGGACGGGGGCCTCGGCGTAGAAGGGGGAGAGGGGGATGGCGGCGACGCCGGCCTCGGCCACCGCGCGGCGGCAGAAGTCGGCGTCGTCCAGGGCGATCCCCGACGCGGGCAGGTCGATGCAGAGGAAGTAGGCGCCCTCGCTCGGCAGCACCTTGAACCCAGCCGCCGTCAGCGCCGTGGCGAGGCGGTCGCGCGACCGGCCGAAGCTGTCCCGCACGCCGGCGAAATAGCTGTCCGGCTTGGCGAGGCCGTAGGCGACGCCGGTCTGCAGGTTGGGCGGGGTGGTGAAGGCCAGATACTGGTGCACCTTGGAGATCGCCTTGATGAGCGCAGGCGCGGCGCAGACGAAGCCGACCTTCCACCCGGTCATGGAGAAGATCTTGCCGGCCGAGCCGATCTTGATGGTGCGCTCGGCCATGCCCGGCAGGGCGATCAGGGGCAGGTGCCGGCGAGCGTCGAACACCACGTGCTCCCAGACCTCGTCGCACACAGCGATCAGGTCGTGGCGGATGCACACCCTGGCGACCGCGGCCACCTCGTCGGCATCGAACACGCGGGCGGCGGGGTTCAGCGGGTTGTTGAACACCAGCACCCGGGTGCGGGGCGTGATCGCGGCCTCAAGCATCGCCTCGTCCAGCCGCCAGCCGGGCGGCTGCAGGCTGACGAAGCGCGGCGCGCCGCCGGCCTGGCGCACCATGGGCAGGTAGACGTCGTACATGGGCTGGATCAGCACCACCTCGTCGCCAGGCGTGATCAGGGCCATCAGGGCGGCCGACAGCGCCTCGCTGGCGCCCGACGTGACCAGCACGTTCTCCGCCTCAAGCGCCAGCCCCTGCAGCCGGCCGTAATGCTCGGCCACGGCTTCGCGCAGGGCCGCCAAGCCCAGCATGGGCGGGTACTGGTTCGGGCCGTCCATCAGCGCTCTCGCCGCGCGCTCGCGCACGTCCTGCGGCCCCTCGTCGTCGGGAAAGCCCTGGCCGAGGTTGACCGCCTGGTGCTCACGGGCGAGCGAGGAGATCTCCTCGAAGATCGTGGTCGGCAGGCCGGCGAAGATCGGGTTCATGCGACTTTACCTCGTGCACGCGCGACGGCGCTGCAAGCGTCGGAGCGCGTAGGGTTTTGCGTGGCGGCGACGGCGCCTGCTACGAAGAGCCATGCAGTGCATTGAAAGCCGACCATAGTGAGCGACGTCGTTCCCGACGCCGCCGACGGACCGCCGCCCGAGACGGTCGTAGCCCAGACGGCGGCCGGACGTTTGCAGCGCCTGCGGCGGATGCAGGCGCTGGCCACCGGGCTGCTGGTCCTGATGGCCGCCGTGTTCCTGGCCGCGAGCCTCGGGGAGCGCCGGTGGAGCGGCTTGGGCTATCTGCGCGCCTTCGCCGAGGCGGCGATGGTGGGGGGCTGCGCCGACTGGTTCGCGGTCACAGCGCTTTTCCGCAGGCCCCTGGGCCTTCCGATCCCGCATACCGCCATCATCCCACGCAGCAAGGACCGCATCGGCGCCGCGCTCGGCCGCTTCATCGTGGAGAACTTCCTCGATCCTGGCGTGCTGGACACCCGGCTCCGCCGACTGGAGCTGGGCGCCTGGGGCGGGGACTGGCTGCAGCAGCCGCAGAACGCGCGTGCGGTGGCGGCGCGGCTGGTGCGGGTCGGGCCGGAGCTGCTGCGCGTCCTGCCCCCGCATGCGCTGGAGGACGTCGCCGGCTCGCTGGCGCTCGCGGCGGCCCGGGCGGTCCCCGCGGCTCCCACCGCGTCGGCCCTGCTGTCGGCGTTCTGGGACGAGGGCCGCGCCCAGCCGCTGGTGGAGCGGGGCGCCGAAGTGCTCGCCGGCTACCTGGAGGAGCATCAGGAGGTGATCCTGGAGAAGGTGCAGTCCCAGTCCTGGCGCTGGCTGCCGAGCTTCGTGGACCGGGCCATCGCCCGCTGCAGCTGCTCACCGACGTGCGCCAGCCCGACCATCCCTGGCGGGCCAAGCTGGGAACGGCTGTGGAGGGTCTGATCCATAAGCTCGCCAACGATCCGGAACTGCGGCGACAGGGGGAGGCGCTGAAGCTGCAGCTTCTGGACGACCCGCGGCTGGCCCAGCACATGCACCGCCTCTGGGCCGAGCTCAGCGGGCGTCTGCAGACCAGGGGCTTCGGCGACATGGAGGGGCTGGAGGACAAGGCGCAGGCGCTGCTTCAGGTTCTCGGCGGGTGGCTGCGCAACGACACGCGGGTCCAGCAGATGCTCAACACCGGCGCGCGAACCCTGGTGCGCCAGGTGCTCGCCCCCCAGCGCGAGCAGATCGGCCGCTTCGTGGCCCAGGTGGTGGAGGGCTGGGACGCCCAGGGCGTCGTCGAGCGGCTGGAGCTCCAGGTCGGGCCGGACCTGCAGTACATCCGCGTGAACGGAACCCTGGTCGGCGGCCTGGTGGGGCTTGTACTGTTCGCCCTCAGCCGGGCGCTGCGGCTGGGTTGAGGCGACGGCCCCTACCGCTGCATGGACATGATGTTGGTCATGGGCATCATGTTGGCGTTCAGGTGGGCCATGATCCACAGCGATCCCGCCATCACCAGGAAGACGATCAACACGCCGAAGGCGAGCGCCATGACGTTGTTGGTGTTGTCCGGCCCGGTGGTGATGTGGAGGAAGAAGACCAGGTGCACGCCCATCTGCGCGATGGCGAACACGATCAGGGCCGCAGGAATGGCCGGGGCCCAGATCAACCCAGTCGCCGGCATCAGGAAGGAGCAGAGCGACAGGCCCGTCGCCAGCGCCAGCCCGAGCATGTAGCCGAGCAGGCCCTGGGCGACGCCGCTGCCGTCCAGCTGCTCGTCACCGGGGGCGATGTCGTGGACCTGGCCTTCCGTCTGCTGTTCTGAACCGATCGGCGCAGCGTCGCTCATCGTACGACCCCCAGGAGATAGACGACGGTGAAGACGGCGACCCAGATGATGTCCAGGGCGTGCCAGAACAGGCTGAAGCAGAGCATGCGGCGCAAGATGTCGGCCCGGAAGCCCTTGGCCGTGACCTGCGCCATCATGGTCAACAGCCACATGAGCCCTGCGGTCACGTGCAGACCGTGGCAACCCACCAGGGAGAAGAAGGCCGAAAGGAAGGCGCTGCGTTGAGGACCATCGCCCTGCGCCGCCATGCCCGCGAACTCGCGGATTTCCAGCCCTAGGAAGCCGGCTCCGAGCAGGAAGGTCGCCGCCATCGCGATCTGGAACAGCAAGAACCTGCGCGCTGCGGCAGCGATGCTGGCCACCCCGCAGGCGAAGCTCGACAGCAGCAGCAAGGCGGTCTCCAGCCCCACGTTCTTCACGTCGAACAGCTGCTTGGGCCCGGGGCCCCCCGCCGTCTTGCCGACCAGCACCGCGTAGGATGCGAAGAAGGCCGAGAACATGATGATGTCGCTCAGCAGGAAGATCCAGAAACCGTAACCGACGATGATCCGCTTGGAGGGCGGACCGCCCTCCCCGTGCCCGGGAGCGTCGCCATGGCTGCCGCCCGCGTGGCCGAGTCGATAGGGGTCGTGGGTGTGGCTGACGGGGTGGGCGACGCTCATCGCTGCACCGTCGACGTCTCCAGCTCGGCCAGGCGGGCCGTGCGGCTGGCTCGGTTGGCGCGGTCGACACGCGCCACTTCAGCGGCGGGGATTTCCTCCTCGGTGCTGTCCTGCCAGGCGAAGACCACGAAGGTGGCGAAGGCGCCCACCAGCCCCAGGATCGCCATCCACCAGATGTGCCAGATCATGGCGAAGCCCAGAACCGTGGCGAAGAAGGCGCAGACGACGCCGGTGGGATTGTTCTTGGGCATCTCGATATCGACGTAATCCGGCTCGTCGCTGAGCTTGCGGCTGGCCCGGGCGCTCTCCTTGACGCTCCAGTAGGCCTCCTCGCCCGAGACGTCGGGCAGGACCGCGAAATTGAACATGGGCGGGGGAGAGGCCGTGGACCACTCCAGCGAACGGCCGTCCCACGGGTCGCCAGTGCTGTCGCGCAGGGACTCGCGGTTTCTGATGCTGACCACCAGCTGGATGATCTGGAGCATGATGCCGCAGAATATCACCGCTGCGCCCAGAGCCGCCACCAGCAGCCACGGCCGCCATT
>CAXTRP010000189.1:0-6265 GCA_964246615.1 uncultured Caulobacteraceae bacterium
AGAGCGGCATGGTGGTCAACCCGCTCACCATCCACCCCGACCAGACGCTCGCCGAGGCGCGCGCGCTGATGGAGGCCCACCACATCAGCGGCGTGCCCGTGGTGGAGCGCGAGACCGGGCGGCTGGTGGGCATCCTCACCAACCGCGACGTGCGCTTCGAGAGCGACGCGGCGCGCACCGCGGGCGATCTGATGACCGCGCAGGGCCTTATCACCGTGCGCGAGGGCGCCACCCAGGCGGAGGCCCGCGCCATCCTGCAGCGGCGCAAGATCGAGCGGCTGATCGTGGTGGACGACGATTTCCGCGCCGTCGGCCTGATCACCGTGAAGGACATGGAGAAGTCCGAGGCCTACCCGCTGGCGGCCAAGGACGCCCAGGGCCGCCTGAGGGTCGGTGCGGCCTCCACCGTGGGCGACGCAGGCTACGAGCGCTCCATGGCGCTGGTGGACGCAGGCGTGGACGCGGTGGTGATCGACACCGCCCACGGCCACTCCATCCACGTCTCCAATGCGGTGCAGCGGATCAAGCGCGAGAGCAACCGCGTGCAGGTGATCGCCGGCAACGTGGCGACCTACGAGGGCGCGCGCGCCCTCATCGACGCCGGCGCGGACGCCATCAAGGTCGGCATCGGCCCGGGCTCCATCTGCACCACGCGCATCGTCGCGGGCGTCGGCGTGCCCCAGCTGTCGGCGGTGGCGGACGCGGTGCGCGCGGCCAAGGACAGCGGCGTGCCGGTGATCTCCGACGGCGGCATCAAGTTCTCCGGCGACCTGGCCAAGGCCATCGCGGCGGGCGCGTCCACCGCCATGCTGGGCTCCATGTTCGCCGGGACCGAGGAGGCGCCGGGCGAGGTGTTCCTCTACCAGGGCCGTTCCTACAAGGCCTACCGCGGCATGGGATCGGTGGGCGCGATGGCCCAGGGCTCGGCGGACCGCTACTTTCAGAAGGAGGTCGCCGACACCATCAAGCTGGTGCCCGAGGGCATCGAGGGACAGGTGCCGTTCAAGGGCCCGCTCGACGCCATCCTGCACCAGCTGGTAGGGGGCTTGCGCGCGGCCATGGGCTATACCGGCGCCTCAACCATCGCCGAACTGCAGGCCCGCGCCCGCTTCATCCGCATCTCCGCGGCGGGCCTGCGCGAAAGCCACGTGCACGACGTGCAGATCACCCGGGAAGCGCCGAACTACCACCCGTCGGGAGGATGAGCCGGCACGCGCCCGCGCCCTGCCTTTCACGGTTCCCGTGGAACTCGATCTCCCGCATACCGCTAACAAGGTGCTGAAGGACGCGGGGCTGCCGAGGTCGTTCTGAGTCGGTCGTGTCGAGACGCAGGAGAGCTGACTATGAACACCGAACTTTCCATCCTCGGCTGGACGCTGGTCTTGGCCATCGTCCAGATCATGCTGCCGACGACGCTGCGAAACCGCGAGGTGGGCTTGCAGTACAATATGAGCCCGCGCGACGAGCCCGCGGCGCCCCCCGGCAAGGTCACCGCCCGCCTGCAGCGCGCGCTGAAGAACCTCTACGAGACGCTGCCCCTGTTCGCCGCCGCCGTGCTGATCGCCCACGTGGCGGGACGTGAGGGTGCGCTGACGCTTTGGGGCGCATGGCTCTATCTGCTGGCGCGGATCGTCTACGTGCCGCTCTACGCATTCGGCGTGCCGGTGGTGCGGACGCTAGCCTGGGGCGTTTCTCTGGTCGGCGTTGTACTGATCCTGATCGCTGTGCTGACGCCGCATTGACGCCTGCCGCCCGTCTCGCCGCCGCCATCGAGGTGCTTGACGCGGTCCGCGCCAGCACCGCCCCGGCGGACGAGGTGCTCAGGGCCTGGGGCCGGGCGCGGCGGTTCGCCGGCTCCAAGGACCGCCGTGCGATCGCCGAGCGGGTCTACGCCGTACTGCGCGCGCGCACTCGGCTCGCCTGGAGCATGGGGGAGGACGGTGGGCGCGCCCTGGTGCTGGCCGCGCTGCGGCGGGACGACCAGCTGGACATCGCCGGGATCGAAGCGCTTTTTGACGGTATAGACTACGCGCCCGAAGCACTCACCGCCGACGAACGAGACCGCCTGCGCGCGCCGCAGGAGCCCGCGCCGAACTGGATCGCAGCCGGCGTGCCCGCCTTCGTCGTGCCGATGCTTCAAGCCCAGTTCGGAGACGATTGGCTGGCCGAAGCGCAGGCTCTGACGAGCGGGCGGGCGCCCTTGGACCTTCGGGTGAACACCCTGCGTGGCGAGGTGGAGCAGGCCCTGTCGCTGCTGGCTGTGGACGACATCAAGCCCGAGCGCTCACCCTTCAGCGCCCACGGCCTGCGCCTGCCGCCGGAGAGGGGCGCCGACATAGCCCGCTGGCGAGCCTTCCAGACAGGCTGGGTGGAGGTGCAGGACGAGGCCAGCCAGATCGCCTCGGCCCTGGCCGGCGCCCGCCCCGGCATGACGGTGGTGGACTACTGCGCCGGCGGCGGTGGCAAGACCCTGGCCCTGGGAGCCGCCATGCGCGCGGGCGTAGACGCCGCGCCAGGCACGCGGCTTCTGGCGCTGGACGTCAGTTCCCGCCGCCTCGACGCCATGGCGCCCAGGCTGCAGCGCGCTGACGTGCATGCCGAGATCCGCCGGATCGGGCCGGAAGGGCAGGGGAGCGAAGACCTTCCCAACCGCGCGGACCTCGTGTTCGTGGATGCGCCGTGCTCGGGCTCTGGCACCTGGCGGCGCCACCCCGAGGGGACTTGGCGGGTGAACGCGGACACCGTAGAGCGGCTGGCGCGCCAGCAGCGTGCGATCCTCAGCCGGGCCAGCGCCCTGGTGAAGCCCGGCGGACGATTGGCCTACGCCACCTGCTCGGTGCTGGCGGCGGAGAACGGCGAGGTGGCGGCGAACTTCGAGCTCGATCACCCGCAGTTCCGTCCGCTGCGGATCGCGACGGCCGCCGAGACGCCGGAGCTTACCGACGCCTTTCGCGCGCAGCTGCCCGCCCTTGCGGCGGAGAGCTTCATGCTCCAACTGACGCCCCATCGCAGCGGCACCGACGGCTTCTTCCTGGCCCTGTTCGAAAGGATTGCATGAGCGACGAGCCTGGGCTTCCGGCCTCCTCGACCACCACCCCGGAGCATCAGCGCGTCCTGATCGTGGATTACGGCAGCCAGGTCACTCAGCTGATCGCCCGCCGCGTGCGCGAGGACGGCGTCTATTGCGAGGTGCACCCCTGCCAGAAGGTCGACGACGCCTTCGTCGAGGCGTTTCGACCCGCCGCCGTGATCCTCTCAGGCGGACCGGAGAGCGCCAGCCGTAGCGCCAGCCCCAAGGCGCCGACTACCCTGTTCAAACGGGACGTGCCGGTGCTGGGCATCTGCTACGGCGAGATGACCATGTGCAGCCAGCTCGGCGGCCAGGTCGAAGCCGGCCATGGCGGCGAGTTCGGCCGCGCCGACATCGAGATCGTGGCCGAGAGCCCGCTTCTCTACGGCTTCGGCGACATCGGCCACAGCGAGCCGGTATGGATGAGCCACGGCGACAAGATCACCGCCATTCCTCAGGGCTTTCAGGTGATCGCCACATCGGAAGGCTCGCCGTTCGCCGCCATCGCCGACGAGGGGCGGCGGCTGTATGGCGTGCAGTTCCACCCCGAGGTGGCGCACACGCCCCGCGGCGCCCTGCTGCTCCGCAACTTCACCCGCAAGATCGCAGGGCTTCGCGGCGACTGGACCATGGCCCAGTTCCGTCACGAAGCCATCGCCCGCATCCGCGCGCAGGTGGGCTCCGGCCGGGTGATCTGCGGCCTGTCCGGCGGGGTGGACAGCTCGGTGGCCGCGGTGCTCATTCACGAGGCCATCGGCGAGCAGCTGACCTGCGTGTTCGTCGACACCGGCCTGCTGCGCGCGAGCGAGGGCGAGCAGGTGGTCGCGCTGTTTCGCGGCCAGTACAGCATCCCGCTCATCCTCGTGGACGCCGCCGGCCGGTTCCTGGGCGCCCTGCAGGGCGTCAGCGACCCGGAGGCCAAGCGCAAGGCCATAGGCCGGCTGTTCATCGAAGTGTTCGACGAGGAGGCCGGCAGGATAGAGGGCGCCGACTTCCTGGCGCAGGGCACGCTGTACCCGGATGTGATCGAGAGCGTGTCGGTGCACGGCGGCCCGTCCCAGGTGATCAAGAGCCACCACAATGTCGGCGGCCTGCCCGAACACATGAAGCTGAAGCTGGTGGAACCGCTGCGCGAGCTGTTCAAGGACGAGGTTCGCGCGCTCGGCCGCGAGCTGGGCCTGCCGCCCGCGTTCGTCGGCCGCCATCCGTTCCCAGGTCCCGGCCTGGCGATCCGCATCCCCGGCGAGGTGACCGCGGCGCGGGTGGCGGTGTTGCAGAAGGCGGACGCCATCTGGCTGGATGAAATCCGCCGTGCGGGTCTCTACGACACCATCTGGCAGGCGTTCGCCGTGCTGCTGCCCGTGAAGACCGTAGGCGTAATGGGCGACGCGAGGACCTACGAAGACGTCTGCGCCCTTCGCGCCGTGACGTCGGTGGACGGCATGACCGCCGACATCTCGCGCATCCCGTGGGAGGTGCTGGAACGCGCCGCCACCCGCATCGTCAACGAGGTCTCCGGGATCAACCGCGTCACCTACGACATCACCTCAAAGCCGCCAGGCACCATCGAGTGGGAGTGACGCTTCGAGACCGGCTCCCGGACTTTCTCGCCGGCTGGGGGCGGCTCAGAGATCGTGGCCAAGCTCATGGTGCTGGCGTGACCCCCTCAACTCCAATCGGTGAACATCCTTGACTCCAGATTTCGACTTCGGCCTAGGCGAGTCTGCGGAGATGATCCGCGACACCACCCGTCGCTTCGCCGCCGACCGGATCGCGCCCCTCGCCGCCCGCATTGACGCGGAGGACTGGTTCCCGCGCGATGAACTGTGGCCCGCCATGGGCGCGCTCGGCCTGCACGGCGTGACGGTGGAGGAGGCTTGGGGCGGGCTCGGGCTCGGCTACCTGGAGCACGTGGTCGCGTGCGAGGAGGTGAGCCGCGCGTCGGCCTCCATCGGGCTTTCCTACGGCGCCCACTCCAACCTCTGCGTGAACCAGATCAGGCGGTGGGGCGACGAGGAGCAGAAGGCGAAGTACCTGCCGGGGCTGATCAGCGGCGAGCACGTGGGGAGCCTGGCCATGTCGGAGGCCGGCTCCGGCTCCGACGTGGTGTCGATGAAGCTCCGCGCGCGCGAGACCGAGCGCGGCTACGTGCTGGACGGGACCAAGTTCTGGATCACCAACGCCGCCTACGCCGAGACGCTGGTGGTCTACGCCAAGACCGGCGAAGGGTCCAAAGGCATCACCGCCTTCCTGATCGAGAAGGGCATGCCGGGCTTTTCCATTGGGCAGAAGATCGACAAGATGGGCATGCGCGGCTCGCCCACCGCCGAACTCGTCTTCCAGGACTGCGAGGTGCCGAAGTCCGCCGTCATGGGTCCGCTGAACGGCGGAGTTGGAATTCTGATGAGCGGGCTGGACTATGAGCGGGCGGTGCTGGCGGGCATCCAGCTCGGCATCATGCAGGCGTGTCTGGACGTGGTGGTGCCCTACGTCCGCGAGCGTAAGCAGTTCGGCCAGCCCATCGGCCACTTCCAGCTCATGCAGGCCAAGATCGCCGACATGTACGTGGCGCTGAATTCCGCCCGCGCCTATGTCTATGCGGTGGCCAAGAGCTGCGATGCGGGCAGGACCACCCGCTTCGACGCGGCCGGCGCCATCCTCTATGCCTCCGAAAGCGCGGTGAAGGTGGCGGGGGAGGCGGTGCAGGCGCTGGGCGGTGCGGGTTACACCAAGGACTGGCCAGTGGAGCGCTACATGCGCGACGCCAAGCTCCTCGACATCGGCGCCGGCACCAACGAGATCCGCCGCATGCTGATCGGGCGCGAGTTGGTCGGCTTCCACACGGTCGCGCAATGACCCCGGCGGCGTCGTGAGCGCACCGGTCCTGGACAGCGCCGTCGACTTGCACTCCGACGGCTTCGCCGCCAACGCCGCCCACAACCGCGCGCTGGCCGAGCGGCTCCGCGCCGACGTGGCGCAGGCGTCGCTGGGCGGCGACGCCCGCGCGCGGGATCGTCACGCCTCGCGGGGCAAGCTCCTGCCGCGCGAAAGGGTGGAGCGGCTGCTCGACCCCGGCTCGGCCTTTCTGGAGATCGGTCAGCTGGCGGCCCGGGGCGTCTATGATGACGAGATCGCCGGCGCCGGCATCATCGCGGGCGTCGGCCGGGTCGCCGGGCGCCAGGTGATGGTCGTCTG
>CAXTRP010000190.1:0-6244 GCA_964246615.1 uncultured Caulobacteraceae bacterium
ATGGTGGTGCGCGTGGAGCGCGGCGCCGAGGCCAGGACGGTGGCGGCGGTGATCCAGGCGCTGAAGAGGTCGCGGTGATCGCCCCGCCCCAGCTCGGTCCTTCAGGGGGCGTACGTGTGCTGGTAGCGACCAAGCCGGTGGACTTTCGTAAGGGTGCGAACGGGTTGGCGGCGCTGATCAAGGACGAGATGAAGGCTGATCCCTTCAGCGGGGTGGTCTACGTCTTCCGGGCCAAGCGTGCAGATCGGATCAAGCTGCTTTACTGGGATGGGACCGGCGTGGTGCTCACGGCCAAGACGCTCGAACAGGGCGTCTTCCGCTGGCCCAAGGTCCAGGATGGGGCCATGCGGCTGACGGCGGTGCAGCTCACGACGTTGCTGGACGGGCTCGACTGGATGCGGGTCTACAGCCCCCGCAGGACCCGCGCGCCAGTCGCGGCGAACTGACTCAGAGCGCACGCGGGGGCGCCTCAAAGCCCTGAGAACATGGTCTACTCGATGGCGTGACGGGCCTTGCTAACGCTCTTCCGAACGACGTGGAGACGCTAAAGGCGATGCTCCTGGCCGAGCGCGCCCGGGCCGACCGCCTCGTTCAGATCATCAAGGAACTGCAGCGTCACCGCTTCGGCCGACGGGCCGAGACCCTGCCGCTCGACCAGTTGGAGCTGGCGCTGGAGGACGTGCAGCAGGCCGAAGCGGCACAGACGGCGGAGAAGGAAAAGACCGACGCCGCCGTACGGTCTGAGAAGACCAAGCAGCGCCGCGCCAACCGGGGCTCCCTGCCAGCGCACCTGCCCCGCATCGAGGTGGTGGTCGACGTCGAGAGCAAGGCCTGCCCGTGCTGCTCGGGCGAGATGCACAGCATAGGCGAGGACGTAACCTAGCGACTAGACATCATCCACGCCCAGCTCCGCGTGCTGGTGTCCCGCCGGCCCAATTACGCCTGCAGGACCTGCGAGGAGGGCGTGGTGCAGGCCCCTGCACCGGCGCGGCTGATCGAGGGCGGCCTGCCGACGGAGGCGACGGTGGCGCACGTCATCGTGGCCAAGTACGCCGACCACCTTCCGCTCTACCGCCAGGCCCAGATCTACGCCCGACAAGGCGTGCAGCTCGACCGCTCCACCCTTGCGGACTGGGTCGGGCGCGCCGCCTGGCTGCTCGGCCCCGTGCATACCCGCCTGCTTGAGCGGCTGAAAGCGTCTGGAAAGCTGTTCGCCGATGAGACCACGGCGCCGGTGCTGGACCCCGGGCGCGGGCGCACGAAGACAGGCCAGCTCTGGGCCTACGCCCGCGACGACCGTTCCTGGTGCGGGCCTGAGCCGCCGGGCGTCGCCTACGTCTACGCGCCCGACCGCAAGGCCGAGCGCCCCATCGCCCACCTCAGCGGCTTCCGCGGCGTGCTGCAGGTCGACGGCTACGCCGGCTACCGCACCCTGGCGGATAAAGGCGAGGTGCGCTTGGCCTTCTGTTGGGCCCACGTCCGCCGCCGCTTCTACGAACTCGTCGCCGCGGGGCCCGCCCCCATCGCCTCCGACGCCCTCCAGCGCATTGGTGAACTCTACGCCGTCGAGCACGACATCCGCGGTCGCCCGGCCGATGAGCGGCGTTCCATGCGCCAAGCCCGGAGCCGAATGGTGATCGAGGCGCTGGAGCCCTGGCTCCGCGCCAAGCTCGAAATCGTCAGCCAGAAGGGCAAACTCGCCGAGGCCATCCGCTATGCGCTAAGCCGCTGGAATGGCCTCTCCCGCTTCCTCGACGACGGCCGCATCGAACTGGACTCCAACGTCGTCGAGCGGGCGATCCGCCCTCTGGCCCTGAACAGGAAGAATGCGCTGTTCGCCGGCTCCAACGCCGGCGGCCAGCACTGGGCGGTGCTGGCCTCGCTGGTGGAGACCTGCAAACTGAACGCTGTCGAGCCCCAGGCCTACCTCGCCGACGTGCTCACCCGGCTGGTCAACCATCACCCAAACAGCCGCATCGATGAGCTGCTGCCTTGGGCATACGTGGCCTGAGAACAGCGCTTACGCTCCATCGTTTTCGCTACACACTCCTCTAGCGTGCGCATGTCTAGGCCTCAGGCAGAGCCTATCGCCTGCGCCCGAACGCGCCCACGAGCGGTAGGCCAATCAGCAAGGGAACTCCTACGAAAAGCACATGACCATGAGATAACACGCCTATCGCTACCGAGAGTCCAAGTGCGATGACAAGGATTAGAATGCCAAAAAGATTCATCTCGACCTCGGTACTACAGTATGCCGGTGGAGCTGACCGGCGGCACCTTTGTTGGAGCTGTTGATTGCAGAAGACCGTCGACGAAACTCTCGATTTCACGGTTATAGTTAGCGGCGCATTCCATGAAGCCCATGTGGCCACCGCCGGCGATCTCTACGAGCCGCGCTCGTGGCGCCTTTTCGCTGATCATTTGGCTGGCGGCTGGCAAGGTGACGATATCCTTTGAGCCGGTGAGGACCAGCATGGAAACCGGAATGGACGCCAGGACCTCCGTTGCGTCCCATCGGAACATGGCGAGATTGCCCTTGGCCTGGATGCCTGGCGATCCCTTGCAGGCTAGTCGGGCGGTAAGATCGACCTGTCCCCGAGTGGCATGACGGCCAAAGCCCGTTAGGCGCATGACCAGATGGTTGGAGCCGCTAAGATAGCCCTGCCAACTCGAGAGCCACATCAACGGGAACAGGGCGATAGTCAGCCACATCATGGGCTCGATCAGAGGCCAGCGCAGCGCACGCCATAGGCCGCTGAGCCACATGGTCTGGATCGGATCCTTGTAGGTGGTGTCAACCAGCACCACTCCGCTGACGCGCTGCCTTATCTCGGGCGCGCAGGCACGCCAGAAGGTCTGAGTGGTCATGCCCCCGATGCTGTGGCCGACCAGAAAGATTGGGCCTGAACCTGCCGACTGCACCACAGCTCCAAGAGCCTCGGCGAAGCGATCAATGGTGATCTTGCCGTCCGATGGCGGCTTGGATCGGCCGAGCCCGGGCAGGTCCCAGGTCACAAGGCGGAAGCGCTCACCGAGCGCACGCTTGGTGTACCACCAAGCCGTTGAGTTCAGACCCCAACCGTGGGTTAGCACCAGGGTTGGCCCGTCAGCACGGCCAAACGTCTCTACGCGCAGCGAAGACCCGTCCGGCGCTTGCACGAAATAGCCGTCAGCTCGCTGCTCGCGCGGCTCGTCGCGTCCGGCGGGAATGCACAGCAGCACGACGAACCTGCCGAAGAAGCTCCACGCCAGGCAGGCGAGGCCCGTGTAGAGCCGCCAGTCGGGATCCCGTACGTGGTGAAGAATGCCTTGGGCATCCTGGACGTCGTACCCGCGGCCCCAGGCCCACAACAGGTAAATCGCGGCTGCCAGATTAACCCAGGAGATAAGGGACAGCAGCAGACGGGGTACGAAAATGATGGGCATACGCCGCCTCCGGCGCGCGATGCGCCAAGTTATATAGAAATGCTGACAGGCGGGTAGCTTCCCGCCCAATGGCCCGCAATGCGAGGACGGGGGTAGAAGCCGCAACTGCGAGCGAGAGCGCTGGTTTCTATCTCGGTCCTGCCGCACCAAGGATGACAAAGGATAGCTTCGCGGCCGCAATCGCCCGCGTAGATATTAGCTGCGAACCGCTGGTGACCATCCTACCGCTCGATGTCTGCCTATCAACGGACCGTAGGGCTTGTCGCTCGTCGCTTGGAGAACGCGGTAGTGGTGTGAGGGCTGCGCAGGCTAGTAGGCCGAGCCAGCTTAGGTCGAGTCTAAGTTTCTCAGTAGAAGGCGTGGAGAGAGAGTAGAGAGATGCTCTTGCAGCCTGGTCGCCAAGGCAAGCGGGAGGAGCCTTCTGTTCCGCTGCGCTGCGTATGCAACCTGTATTGGCTGATATTCAGTCGAGCAGGAGATGAGACCGGCTCCTCCACGCGCCAGACCAGCTTCGGCAGCTCGGGCGCCCAAAGCAGACATGCCGCTTGCTCCAGCTTTGCGACGTTCGTAGCGCCAGACAGGGCCGCTACAGAGCTGGGTTCGTGACCGCAGGTCGAAGTAGAGCAGACATTCAGGACGCTCTCCAGCCCGGACCCTCACTCGCCTACGCGCCGCCAAGGCCTTTATCGAGCAACCCGAAGACCTGGATTGGCCGGAGGCGGTCTAGAATGTTCAGGCTGTGACATCAAAGAAGCGACTGTCCGAAAAAAGCAGGTGATCTGGCACGAGCATTCCCTTGACGCTGCACCTTGAGCCGAAACGACACGGTCGAGACAGCTGGGCTTGACCACGGCCTAAGCCCCAGCCGCATATGGGTCGCCAAGCTGATCTGGGGCTCTGATGCGCTTGCTCGCCGCCGTCTTGTCCCTCAGTCTGATGTCTGCGCCTGCGCTCGCCGCCGATCCAGCGCCGGTTGCGGGATCGAAGGGCATGGTGGTGACGGCGCAGCATCTTGCCTCCGATATCGGGGCCGAGATCCTCCGCCACGGCGGCAACGCCGTCGATGCGGCCGTGGCTGTCGGCTACGCCCTGGCCGTGGTCTATCCGCAGGCCGGCAACATTGGCGGGGCGGCTTCATGACGCTCCGGCTTGCGGATGGCCGAACGACCTTCCTCGACTTCCGCGAGAAGGCGCCGCTCGCGGCGACGGCCGGCATGTTACAAGATGCCCATGGCCAGGTCGTTTCCGGCCGCTCGACCGACAGCTGGCTGGCTGTGGGCGTGCCGGGCAGCGTGATGGGTTTCGAGACGGCACGGGTCCGCTACGGCACGATGTCCAGGTCGGCGCTAATGGCGCCGGCCATCAAGCTGGCGAAGGACGGGTTTGTGCTCGGCCAGGGCGACGCGGGCGTCATGGCGCTGGAGACGGCGGGGCTCGCCAGGGACCCTGCGGCCGCGCGCATCTTTCTGCCGAAAGGGAGGCCTTGGCCCAGGGCGACCGGCTGGTGCAGGCCGACCTCGCCGGAACGCTGGCCAGGACCAGCCGGGATGGACCGGACGCGATGTACCGCGGCCCGTCGGCGGCGCGATCGCGGACGCCAGCGGCGCGGGTGGAGGGCTGATCACCCGGAACGACTTCGCGCGGTATCGGGTCCGGGAGCTGAGACCGATTGAATGCAGCTACCGCGGCTACCGCGTCATCTCCGCTCCGCCGCCAAGTTCCGGCGGTGTGTCCTTGGGTGAGACGCTCCAGGTCCTTCAAGGCTACGATCTCGCCGCCATGGGCTTCCATTCCGCGGCCGAAATCCACTTCCTGGTGGAGGCGTTGCGGCGGGTCTATGTCGACCGCAACAACAAGCTCGGCGATCCGGACTTCATCTCCAATCCCGTGGTCCAGCTGCTGGACCCTGCCTATGCGGCCGCGATCCGCGCACAGGTAGACCCGGTGCAGGCGACGCCGTCCTCTACCCTCGGGCCCGCCGCACCTTCTCACGAGGGAAGCAACACCACCCAATTCGATGTCCTGGACGCCAAGGGGAACGCCGTATCGGTCACCTACACGCTGAACGACTGGTTCGGCATCCATCGGGTGGCAGGCCCGACGGGCATCGTCATGAACAACGAGATGGACGACTTCACCTCCAAGCCCGGTTCGCCGAACATGTTCGGGTTGGTGCAAGGCGCCAACAATGCGATCGCTCCCAGCAAGACGCCGCTCAGCTCGATGAGCCCCACCATCTTGACCAAGGACGGCCACGTCGCCCTGATCATCGGCAGCCCCGGGGGATCGCGGATCATCACCATCACGCTGGAAGCGATCTTGAACATGGTCGACCACGGTATGAACGTGCAGGAGGCGATCGACGCCCCGCGCATCCATGAGCAGTGGCTGCCCGACGTCGTCTACCTAGAGCCCTTCGCCCTGTCCCTGGACACACGCAAGCTGTTGGAGGGCAGGGGCTACGCGTTCAAGGATGACGGCGAATGGGGCATAGCCGAAGGCGTGGTGACCGGCGCGTCAGTCCTCAAGACCCCGAAGACGGCCGGCGAGACGGGGGCCCTGCCGCTCGGAGATGCGGGGCTTGCCGGTGCGACCATGTTCGGCGCTCACGACGTACGGGGGACCGCCGGCTCGGCGGCACCCGTGCGCTAGTCAAGACTAGCGGCGCTCACACCAAACCTGCATTAACAATTTGGCCGGATCACCCCACGGGGGGGCATTGCTGATCCAACGACGAGCGATGCACGGCGATATCTACTCGGCTGGTGAGCTTAGTGGCTGATCCAACCCATCGCTTGGCAATTGTACTGCGCCTCTG
>CAXTRP010000191.1:0-2424 GCA_964246615.1 uncultured Caulobacteraceae bacterium
TCCAACTGCCCAACGGCCTGATCTACCTCGACGGCAATTCGCTGGGCGCCCTGCCCCGCGCCACCCCCGCCCGCCTAGCCGAGGTGATGGCGGAGGAGTGGGGCGAGGGCCTGATCCGCAGCTGGAATACGGCCGGGTGGATCGAAGCTCCCGCCCGGGTTGGGGCCCAGATCGCCACGCTGATCGGCGCCGACGACGACGAGGTGACGGTCGCCGACTCCACCTCGGTCAACCTGTTCAAGCTGCTGGCTTCGGCGATGGCCGACAGCCCTGGCCGGCCGGTGATCCTGACCGAAGCGGGCGGCTTCCCCACCGACCTCTACGTCGCCCAGGGGCTCGTCGCCTTCGCCCCGCACCTGAAGGTGCGCGCCGTTCCACGCGAGGCGATACGGGCGAGCCTGGACGACCAGGTCGGCGTCGTGCTGCTCACCCACGTCCACTACAAGACCGCCGAGGCCTTCGACATGGCCGCCGTCACCGCTGCTGTGCAGCACCACGGCGCGCTGATGTTCTGGGACCTGAGCCACAGCACCGGCGCCGTAAGGGTCGCGCTGAACGCGGCCAAGGCCGACATGGCCGTGGGTTGCGGCTACAAGTACCTGAACGGCGGCCCCGGCGCGCCGGCCTTTCTGTATCTCGCGCGCCGCCACCAGACGCGCCTGCGCTCACCGCTGACGGGCTGGATGGGTCACGCGGCGCCCTTCGACTTCGGCGACGACTACCGGCCGGCGGACGGCATGGCGCGCTTCCTGTGCGGCACGCCGCCCATCCTCAGCCTCGCCGCGCTCGAGGTCGGCGTGGACCTGCTGCGGGAGGCCGACTTCGGCCTGATCGCCGCCAAGTCACAGGCGCTGTGCAGCCGGTTCATCGAGCAGGTGGAGGCGCGCTGCGCGGGCTACGGGCTCGCCCTTGCGACGCCCCGCGATCCCGCCACGCGGGGCGCCCACGTCTCCTTCCGCCACCCACACGCCCACGCAGTCATGCAGGCGCTGATCGCCCGGGGGGTGATCGGCGACTTCCGTGCACCCGACATAGTGAGGTTCGGCTTTCCGGCGCTCTACGTCGCTTACGAGGATATCTGGTCGGCGGCGGAGACCCTGCACGACGTGCTCGCCACGGCGGTGTGGCGGGACGCCGCCTTTCAGGTCCGCGCCGCCGTCACATGACGTGGCCGTGATGCACGCGCAGGCGTGGATGGACATAGCCTCGCGCGCCTGGAATATCCTAGGCTCAAAGGACCGGGGATGAAGCGGATGGCGGCCAAGCTCGGCGTCGTGCGGGAGACGCGCGAAGGCGAGACCCGCGTGGCGGTCACGCCCGATGCGGTGAAGAAGCTGATCCCGCTCGGCTTTGCGGTGACCGTGCAGTCCGGCGCGGGCCTGGGCGCAGCGGTCCTGGACACCGACTACGTCACCGCAGGCGCCAGCATCGCCCCTGACGCAGCCGCGACCCTGGCCGATGCCGACGTGGTGCTGGCGGTGCGCGCCCTGCCCGCCGATGCCTTGGCCGCCCTGAAGCCCGGCGCGATCGTCGTCGCCATGCTGAACGCCTATGGCGAGCGGCCGGCGCTGGACGCTTTGGCTAAGGCCGGCGCGACTGGCTTCGCCATGGAGTTCGTGCCGCGGATCACCCGCGCCCAGTCCATGGACGTGCTGTCCTCCCAGGCCAATCTCGCCGGCTATCGCGCCGTGATCGAGGCGGCGGAGGCCTATGGCCGGGCCATGCCGATGATGATGACTGCGGCCGGCACGGTGGCGGCGGCCAAGGTCTTCGTCATGGGCGCAGGCGTTGCAGGGCTCCAGGCCATCGCCACCGCCCGCAGGCTCGGCGCGGTGGTCACGGCCACCGACGTGCGCCCCGCGTCCAAGGAGCAGGTGGAGAGCCTGGGCGCCAAGTTCGTGGCGGTGGAGGACGAGGAGTTCAAGCAGGCCGAGACCGCCGCCGGCTACGCCAAGCCGATGTCCACCGAATACCAGGCCAAGCAGGCCGCGCTTGTGACCGAGCACCTGAAGAAGCAGGACATCGTCATCACCACCGCCCTGATCCCGGGCCGGCCGGCGCCCAGGCTGATCACGGCCGATCAGACGACCTCCATGCGGGCCGGATCGGTGGTGGTGGACCTTGCGGTGGAACAGGGCGGCAACTGCGCTCTGTCCCGCCCTGGAGAGATCGTGATCACCGAGGGCGGAGTGAAGGTCGTGGGCATAGCCAACCTGCCCGGCCGCATCGCCACCGACGCCTCGGCCCTGTACGCCCGCAACCTGGTGAACTTCTTGACCCTCCTGGTGAAGGACGGACAGCTCTCGCCGGACTTCGAGGACGAGATCGTCAAGGGCGCCCTGGTCACCCGGGGCGGCTCGGTGGTGCATCCCGCGCTGCTGGCGGCGGGGTCTTAGGGATCTGCACATGCAAGCCGTCGTCGAC
>CAXTRP010000191.1:2434-6231 GCA_964246615.1 uncultured Caulobacteraceae bacterium
CGCCATCTTCGTCGGCTATTACGTGGTCTGGAGCGTCACGCCCGCGCTGCACACGCCGCTGATGGCGGTGACCAACGCCATCTCCTCGGTGATCATCGTTGGGGCCTTGCTGGCCGCGGCCGCCCACGGCGTAGGCGGGGCTCAGGCCGGCGCGACGGTGTGGGTGTCCAAAGGGGCGGGCGCGGTGGCTGCCGGCCTGGCGGCGGTGAACATCTTCGGTGGGTTCCTGGTCACCCAGCGGATGCTGGCCATGTACCGCAAGAAGGATCGCGCCAAATGAACCATGACGTGAGCGCGACGGCGCTGGGCTGGGCTGGCCTGATGACCGGGCTCATCGGCCTTGTGGTCTACATCGTCGTGGTGCTGCGCCAGCCTCAGATGATCCGGGTGCTGAACGGGTCCGGACTGTTGCTGACCAGCCTGGCCGTGGCCCAGGCGCGCGAGATGATCCAGGCCGCCCACGGCCCTACCGCGCTGGCCGTCCAGGGGTCGGTGGGCCTGCTTATCCTTGCCGTGATCGCTCAATCTGCAGCCGGCCTTCGAAATCGCCGGGCCTGGGACGGGACCGAGCGGCGCGCCGGCGTCGGCGCCTGGGACGGCAGCGATCGTCGACGGGCGTCCGAGGGGGAGAAAAGCGCGTGAACGCCAATCTGGCGGCGATCGCCTACCTGATATCGGGCGTTCTGTTCATCCTGGCGTTGCGGGGCCTGTCGAGCCCCGTGACCAGCCGGCGGGGCAACCAGCTCGGCATGATCGGTATGGCGATCGCCGTCGGTACGGCGCTTCTGACCCTGTGGGGTCGCGGTGCGCTGGACCCCGTAACCATCCTGCTGATCGTGGCGGGTGTCGGCATAGGCGGTGGCGTGGGTGCAGTGGTCGCCCGGCGCGTGCCCATGACCGCCATGCCGCAGCTGGTGGCGGCCTTCCACTCCCTGGTGGGCCTGGCCGCCTGCCTGGTGGCGGTTGCGGCGATCTATACGCCGAGCGCCTACGGCATCGGCCTGCCCGATGGCTCGGTGAAGCTGGAGAGCCTGATCGAGTTGTCGCTAGGCGTCGCCATCGGGGCGGTGACCTTCACGGGCTCGCTGATCGCCTTCGCCAAGCTGAACGGCAACATGAGCGGCGCCTCCATCCTGCTGCCCGGCCGCCACCTGATCAACATCGCCATCGCTGTCGCGGTCGTCATCCTGATCGTGGTGCTGGCGATGAGCGGCGGCCACGCGATCTGGGCCTTCTGGGCGATCTTCGCGCTCGCTCTGATCGCCGGCGTCACCCTGATCATCCCCATCGGCGGGGCGGACATGCCGGTCGTGGTTTCGATGCTGAACAGCTACTCCGGCTGGGCGGCGGCGGCGCTGGGCTTTACGCTGGAGAACACCACTCTGGTCATCACCGGCGCCCTGGTGGGATCGTCGGGCGCCATCCTCAGCTACATCATGTGCAAGGGGATGAATCGCAGCTTCGTCTCGGTGATCCTGGGCGGCTTCGGCGGCGACGCCTCCGCCGTCGCGGCCGGCGGGGCCGCAAAGGAGACGCGGCCGGTCAAGCAGGGCTCCGCCGACGACGCCGCCTTCATCATGAAGAACGCCTCCAAGGTGATCATCGTCCCCGGCTACGGCATGGCGGTGGCCCAGGCCCAGCATGCTTTGCGCGAAATGGGCGACACCTTGAAGAAGGAAGGCGTGGAGGTGAAGTACGCCATCCATCCCGTCGCCGGCCGCATGCCCGGCCACATGAACGTGCTGCTGGCCGAGGCCAACGTGCCCTATGACGAGGTGTTCGAGCTGGAGGACATCAACGCCGAGTTCGCCGCGTGCGACGTGGCCTTCGTCATCGGCGCCAACGACGTCACCAACCCCGCGGCCAAGACCGACCCCGCCTCGCCCATCTTCGGCATGCCGATTTTGGAAGTGGAGCGCGCCAGGACGGTGCTGTTCATCAAGCGCGGCATGGCGGCGGGCTATGCGGGCGTGGAGAACGAACTCTTCTTTCGCGACAACACCATGATGCTGTTCGGCGACGCCAAGAAGATGGTCGAAGGCATCCTGAAGGCGCTGTGAGCTGACGTCATGATAACAAAGGCGCGCCCGCCGGCGGTCACCTGGGTCTATGGCCTGCTCGGCCTGATCCCCTTCTTCGCCGGCGCGATCGCGGCGGCGATGATCGCGGGCGTCGGGCGGACCCTGGCTCAGCTTGAGCTACTCGCCTATGGCGCCCTGATCCTCTCCTTCCTCGGCGGGGGCCGGTGGGGCCTGGAGCTCGGGCGGACCCCCTTGCGGGTTGCCGTGATCAGCGCATCCATGCTGCCGACGATCGCGGGTTTCCTGATCCTGATCTGCATGGGGGTGGCCAACCCGGTACGCCTGCTACTGCTTTCGGTAGCCTTTCTGGGCCAGTGGGTGTGGGACATCCGCTCCAAGGACACGCCGGCCTGGTATCCGCCGCTGCGCCACGTTCTGACTGCAGGCGCCGTGGGCTGCATGCTCATCGGCGCCGCCGCTTAAGGTGGGCCCGCCCACCTCGCCCATGGCATAAGGCCTGCGCCATGCAGCCGCCGCCCCGCGTCATCATCCGGCCCGAACCCAGGGAGCCTGCGCCCCGAGCGCCCCCGCTCCCTCACCCCGCCCAACCGCAGCTGGACGAGGCTGCGGCCGCCGACGCTGCAGGCCGGCACGAAGACGCCGTGGCCCTGCTCCGCCAAGCCGCGGACGCCGGCCATCCCGCCGCTATGAGCTTCCTCGGGGCTCGCCTGCTGATCGGTCGCGCGGCTCCGCGGGCGCCGCGCGAAGGCTTGGCCCTGATCCAGCAGGCGGCGGCGCTCGATGAGGCGGACGCGCACACCATCCTGGCCACGATCGCCGGCGCAGCCGCCCTCACGCCCGGCGAGTGGCGCCCTGCCCTGGACCACCTGCAGCAAGCCGCCGAATTGGGCTCGCTGAGGGCTCAGCAGCAGCTTTGCCTCCTCAGCCATCAGACAGGCCTGCTCCAAGCGGGGCCGGCGCTCTGGGGCCGGCTGCGGCGGATCATCGACATCGCGGCCTGGCTGAAGCCGTCGGCCAAGCGGAACCTCTGCGAGACGCCTCGCCTGCGCGCCATTGACGGCTTCCTGCCGCCGGGCGTCTGTAACTGGCTGATCGGCCGTGCCGAGCCGCTGCTGAAGCCCGCTTCGGTCTTCGACCTGCAGACCGGCGCGCCTCGGCTGGAGGAGGCTCGCAGCAACAGCGCGGTGGAGTTCGACATCGTCAACGCCGACCTGGTGATGATGCTGGTGCGCGAACGTATCGGCGCCGCCACCCGCCTGCCCCCGCCCGCCATGGAGCCGCCCCAGGTGCTGCACTATGCGGTGGGCCAGCAGTTCGAGCGCCACTTCGACTTCCTCGATCCGGCGGTGGAGGCCTACGCTCGGGACGCCGCGGCCAGGGGTCAGCGCATCGCCACCTTCCTGATCTATCTCAACGACGACTACGAGGGCGGCGAGACGGAGTTCCCAGCGATCGGATTGCGCCATCGCGGGCGCAAGGGCGACGCCCTGTATTTCGCAAACATCGATCCCTCAGGCGCTCCCGACCGCAGCACCCTGCACGCAGGCATCGCCCCCACGACGGGAGTGAAGTGGGTGTTTTCCCAGTGGATACGCGACCGCCACGCCGCCCCGGCCGGCGTCTAGGCGCATGAGGGCCACACCCGCGTCCGGCCCTGATCCAGCGGCGACGCTCCAGGCCAACCGCACGCTGCAGGCCGCCGCCGAGCGGCTGAACGCAGGCCGCCCGGGCGAGGCGCACGCGCTCCTATCCGCC
>CAXTRP010000192.1:0-6213 GCA_964246615.1 uncultured Caulobacteraceae bacterium
GGTCTCGCCCGCAACACGGCGTCCACGGCGATCCACATGCCGGTGAGCGCCACCACCGCCGATACGGCGTAGAGGCCGTTCTGCAGCGCGGCGGGAAGGCCGACGCCGCATGCGAACAAGCCCGCCTGACTTGCGACGATGCCGGCCTTGCGCCTAGAGGCCATGCTTGGCCATCCGGCGGTAGAGCGCCGCCCGGGTCAGGCCGAGGTCGCGCGCGGCGTGGCTGACGTTGAAGCCATGCCGCTTCAGGGCGGCGCCGACCAGGGCGCGTTCCGACCGGCGCAGGTCCAGCGTTCCGGTCTCGACGGCGTCCGCGTCTTGAAGACCTAAGCCGAGGTCCGAAGGCTCGTAGGACGCTCCCTCCGAAAAGATCACGCAACGTTCCGTGGCCTGGCGTAGCGCGCGCACCTCCCCCGGCCAGACCGCCTGGAGCAGGCCGGCGCGCGCCGTCTCCGACAACGGTTTGAGGGCGCGGCCATAGCGGCCAGCGAAGAGGCGCAGGTAGTGTTCCGCCAGGATCAGGGCGTCGCCCCCCCGCTCGCGAAGGGGCGGCAGGGTCACCTCCACCGTATTCAGACGAAAGAGCAGGTCGTCACCAAGACCGCCGCGGCCCTGCAGCGCCGCTCCATTGCGCCGCGAGGTGGAAACGATCCGTGGCGTTTTGCCTCCGGCGCTCTCCAGCGCGGCGAGCAGCCGGCCCTGCAGTGCCGCCGTCAGTTCCGTCACGGCCTTGAGCACCAGCGTCCCGCCGCGCGCATCCACCAGCGCGCCGGACGATCCCGACAACCGGTCTCCGAACAGGGCCGCAGCCGCTTCCTCCGTCGACAGGGCGGCCAGGTTCACCGCGACCAAGGGACCGTCACAACGGGGGGAGGCGAGGTGCAGGCGTCGCGCCATCAGGCTCTTGCCCGTACCGGCCTCGCCCAGCACGAGCACGGGCGCATCGGTGGGGCCTGCGCGCGCCACCAGGCTCCTGATCCGTTCGATGGCGGGGCTGTCGCCAAGGATCGCCGGCTCGGCCCCCGCGGAACCGCCGAAGGTGGGCGCCGCCGGTGTCCGGCGACGGCGAAGCTCCAGCGCGTCCTGCACGGTTGCGAGCAGGCGGGCATTGTTCCAGGGCTTCATGACGAAGTCGCTGGCGCCGGCCTGCATGGCGCGCACCGCCACGCTGACGCCGCTGTGACCGGTGACCACCACCACGACCACCTGCGGGTCATCGGCCAGCATCGCCTGCAGGCAACGAAAGCCCTCGTCTCCCGAGGTGGCGCCGCGGGTGAAGTTGAGGTCGAGCAGCACCACGTCCACTCGCTCGGCGGACAGCCGGCTGCGCGCTTCCACCGGATCGCGCGCGCCGCTGACCTTCAGCCCATGCCGGCCGAGCAGCAGCGCTGCGGCCTTGAGCACGTCGGCGTCGTCGTCCACGAACAACACGTGGCCAGCGGGTCCGGCCTGGGCGACGCTTGACAGCGATTGCGACATGTTCGGAAACGGACACTTTGAAAACGAGGCGGACACACAAGGCGACCAAACACCTGAAAAGTCAAACAGGGCAGTAGTTTAGCTGTGGGCGACAGTCGAGCTAGGCTGTTCGCAGACATGGTCGAGTCCCGACAAGCCCTTCCCCCGCCGCCCGCCGCTCCGAGCCTTGAGCAGCCGGTGGAGTCGATGGACCGGCGCATCGCGCGACCCCGCCACAGCCGAGGCGGGCTTATCGCGCTCGGGATCGCGGGCGCGATCATCCTGGCGGTGGCGGCGGTGCGCCTGCTCCCGCCGCCGGGCAGCCTGTCGGTGAAGGCGTCCGACTTGCAGATCGCCACGGTCGCCGACGCCCCGTTCCAGGACTACCTGCCGGTTCGCGGCGAGGTCGCGCCGCTGCACACCGTCTTCGTCACCGCGGTGACCGGCGGCCAGGTGGACAAGGTGCTGGTGCTGGACGGCGTGGACGTTGCGGCCGGTTCGGCGCTGGCGACCCTCACCAATCCGCAGCTGAAATTCGACGTGACCTCCAGGCAGGCCGACATCGCCGGTCGCCTGGGCGAAGGCAGCGGCCAGTCCCTTGCCCTGGAGAAGAACAGGCTGGATGCGCAGGGCCAGGTCTCGCAGGCCGCCTTCGACCTGCTCAAGGCCGAGCACGATTACGACGTGCGCCGCCAGCTGCACGACAAGGACATCGTCTCCGACGCCGAGCTGAAGACCTATGCCGACACCTTGGCCTATGACCGCGCGCGCCTGGCGCAGCTCAAGGCCGGCCAGCAGCAGCAGGCCGCGCTCGCCGACGTTCAGGGCGGCGAGATCGCGCGCACGGGCGCCGGCCTGCGCCAGAGCCTCGCTGTGGTGCAGGCGAGCCTGGACGCCCTGGTGATCCGCGCGCCCGCGGCCGGGCGGCTCACCGACTTCCAGCTCCAGCCCGGTCAGTCCCTCAAGGCCGGCGATCCCGCGGGCCAGATCGATTCCAACGGCGCCTACAAGCTCACCGCCGACGTGGACGAGTTCTACCTGGGCCGGGTCCAGCCGGGCGAGGCGGCGGTCGCCACTCTCGACGGCGCCGATACGCCTTTGGTGGTCAGCCGGGTGACGCCCCAGGTCACCGGCGGTCGCTTTCGCGTGGAGCTGACGTTCAAGGGGCAGGCGCCTGCCGGCCTGCGCCGGGGCGAAGGCGCCGACATCCGCATCACGCTCGGCGACACGCGCCGCGCCCTTGTGCTGCCGAACTCGGGCTGGCTGGAGGCGGGCGGCGGGAGCTCGGCCTTCGTGCTCGCGGGCGATCGACGGGCGGATCGCCGCCCCATCCAGATCGGCCGCCGCAACCCCGAGCAGGTGGAGATCACCTCGGGCCTGCGTCCTGGCGAACGGGTGGTGGTCTCCAGCTACGCCGGTTTCGACAAGCTCAACCACCTGATCTGGCGCTGACCCCCAAGATGGAGCCTGCCATGCTCGTGCTGTCCGACGTTCACCGCCTCTACCGATCCGACGAGGTGGAGACCACCGCGCTCCGCAACATCGACCTGTCCATCGAGGCCGGCGAGTTCGTCGCGATCATGGGGCCGTCCGGCTGCGGCAAGTCGACCTTGCTGAACATCCTAGGCGCCATCGATCGCCCGACCTCCGGCCGCTACCGCTTCCTCGACCAGGAGGTGGCGGACCTGAACGAGGCGCATCTGGCCAGGCTCCGGCGGGAGAACCTCGGCTTCGTGTTCCAGAGCTTCAACCTGATCGACGAGCTGACCATCGCCGAGAACGTCGAGCTCGGCCTCGTCTATCGGAAATGCGGGGCCAAGGACCGCCGCGCCCGGGTGGAGGCGGCCATGGACCGGGTCGGCGTCGCGCACCGGGCGCGCCACTACCCCAACCAGCTCTCCGGCGGCCAGCAGCAGCGCGCCGCCATCGCCCGGGCCATCGTCGGCAAGCCGAACCTGATCCTCGCCGACGAGCCCACCGGCAACCTGGACACCGAGAACGGCGCCCAGGTCATGGACATCCTGCAGGCGCTGAACGCCGAGGGCGCCACCATCGTCATGGTCACCCATTCGCCCAGCCACGCCGACCTGGCGCGCAGGCGCATCGACATGCTCGACGGCCGCATCGTCGTCTCCGCCCGCCGCGCGATCTGAGGGGAGAGCAGGAGATGTTCGGCCACTACCTCGTAACCCTCTACCGCTCCCTGACCCGCCACCGCCTCTACGCCGCCCTGAACGTGCTGGGGCTGGCGGTCGGTATCGCCGTCTTCCTGGTGCTCTGGCTCGACGTGAAGTTCGAGACGGGGTTCGAGCGGTGGATACCGGATGCGAGTCAAATTTATACGCTGACCAGCGCCTCGGTCGGGACCAATGCGGACGGTCGCCCTCCCATCCCTGCCACAATGGGAGCCCTGCTTGACGAGCTGAGGGGCGAGTATCCACAATTGGTTGGCACGCGCGTGCGCCCACAGAATGGAACGCTGCATCGAGACGGCAACGTGACGGCCGTAGAGGTGTCGGCCGTCGATACCAGTTTCTTTCAAGTCTTTGACTTGCCGCTTATAAAAGGCGATCAAGCGAACGCGCTCTCCCGGCCAGATGATGTGGTGATCACGCGCAAGACGGCGCAGCAGAGTTTCGGCAACCTCGATCCCATAGGTCGCACCGTAACCCTGTCCTACGACGGCGCATTGCACGTGCTGCGGGTCGCGGGAGTTATGGCCGATCCGCCGCCAAACTCCGAAGTGCCGCTGGACTTCATCGTTCCGCTGAAGCGTCCCACGCCGGCGCAGAACCCCGGTTGGGCGCAGTGGGGTAATTCACAGCTATCCACCTACCTTCGCTTCACTGAGCCGCAGGCCGCGCACGCGCTCGACGCCGATCTGGACGCCTTCACAGACCGGCACGGCGTGCGCGATCTCGGTGCGACGCCAGCGCCGCACGACGTCCTCCGTCTCCGCACCAAGCCGCTGCTAGCCATCCATCTCAGCGATCCGAAAGACGCGGCGGTGGTGGCGGGGTTGGAGACGGTGGGGCTGCTGACCCTGCTGTTAGCGGCGGTGAACTACGTCAATCTGGCGACGGCGCGGGCGGGCGTGCGAGCGCGCGAGGTGGCGGTGCGCAAGGTGATGGGCGCGACCGAGCCGGCATTGGTCGTCCAATTCATGGCCGAGGCGGTATTGACCGCGGCAATTGGGACCCTGCTGGGCCTAGCGCTGACAGAACTCGCCCTACCTCTGGTGAACACGGCCGGCGGGCTGTCGCTGAAGATCGCCTACATCGGCGCGAGCGACGTCCTGCCCGTGCTGGTCGGCGTGGTGGTGGCGGTCGGACTGGGGGCCGGCGTTTATCCCGCGTTGGTCCTCTCCCGATTTCAGCCCGCGGCGGTGCTGGCTTCGGTGCGGACCCCCGGCGGCGGCAGGACCGGAGCCCGCGTGCGCGAGGGGCTGGTGATTGGCCAGTTCGCCATCGCTATAGCTTTTACCATCGCCACCGGCGTGATCGTTGCCCAGACTCGGTTCTTGCGTAGCGCCGACGTCGGCTTTCAGCGACACGGCCTGATAGTAGCGCGCGTCGATGACGACGAGGTGAGCATGGCGCAACGCGCCAGTCTGCTCGCCGCCTGGAGGTCTCTGCCCGCCGTATCCAGCGCGACGTATGGAAATATTGCACCCGGCGTGAATGATCACACCTGGAACAACACTACAAAACGCCCAGCAATTCTAGGAGCGGGAACGCCGGTCGACTATGTCGGTGCCGGAACCGACTTCTTCCAAACGTACGAAGCAAGGCTTATCGCGGGTCGTTTGGCGGACAAGGATCGCGGTGGCGACTTTGCTCCCGAGCCTAACCCCGCCATTACTACGGCGCCGCCGCCTCAGAACGCGGTGCTTAACGTCAGCGCGGTGCATGCGCTCGGCTTCGCCAGCCCTAATGCGGCGATCGGCCAGCCGATACTGCAGAATATCTCGCCCAACGTCTACCAGCGCTTGAGCGTCATCGGCGTGGTGGGTGACATCCGCTTCCGCTCGCCCCGCGCGCCGGTGCCGCCGACGATCTACATGTCTTATAGCGGAGACATTGAAAGCGCCGCCGTTGGCGTACGCTACACCGGCGCCGACTCGCGCATGGTAATCGCCCAGATGGGCGCACAATGGCGGCGCATCGCACCATCTGTGCCGTTCCTGGCCCGCACGGTCGAGGACAACCTCGCCCGATACTACCGCCCCGACGACCGCAACGGGCGCCTTTTCACCATGGGCGCCGTCATGGCTGTTTTGATCGGCTGTGTCGGGCTTTATGGCTTGGCGTCGTTCAACACCGCGCGGCGGATCAAAGAGATTGGCATCCGCAAGACCTTAGGCGCCTCCACGCTCGAAATCTTGCGCCTTTTGGTCGTGCAGTTCCTGCGGCCCGTGCTGGCGGCCAACCTGATCGCCTGGCCGCTGGCCTTCTTCGCGGTGCGCAACTGGCTTGCGGGGTTCGACCAGAGGGTCGCGTTGACCCCGCTCTACTTCCTGGCGGCCACGGTGCTAACGTTGACGGTCGCGCTCGCCACCATAGTCGGCCAGGCCCTGCTGGTCGCGCGCGCTGAGCCCGCGAAGGCGTTGCGGCATGAGTAGCGGCTCGTACGCAGCCCTGATGGTAAGCGTGGCATGTACGGCGCTTACAGGCGCGGCGCAGGCCGAGACGCTGGCCGACGCCATTGCGCTCGCTTACCAGACCAACCCCACCCTGCTCGCCCAGCGCGCCACGC
>CAXTRP010000193.1:0-5786 GCA_964246615.1 uncultured Caulobacteraceae bacterium
CTATCCCCGGTGAGTAGATAGCGGAGGCGAGGCCTACCTTTGGCCGATGGCGCTCGATGACCGCCATCGGAGCGGCAGCCATGCGAACCATCCTGTCAGCCGGCTTCAGCGCCGCAAGACCCACCCTCTATAGTCAGCGACTAAACAGTAGACGCGCCAGGACAGTGTAACGGGCTGAAAGGACAGGGAAGGGCGCCGTCCTTACGAAAGGTGAACGATTAGATAAGCAGCTTATCGAGCACCTACTACGCCAGACCTCTTAACGACCCGTTTATACTAACGATGATTTACGACGATAAACTTTTAGTTGTGGCAACCTTCTCAAATGTAGGGTATTGAATAGCCGGTGTAAGAGGAGTTGCCAAAGTGAACATCTCTAAGACAGTCACTAAGACCCTATCCTTCGGTACGGGATGCTGTGGTGCAGCAATCGTGATCTTGAGTGCGGCGACAGGCGTGGCTCAAGCTGCAACCGTGCCGGGCGTTATCAGCGCCCCTGCGGGCGTGGGTGTCCAGTCGGTCGGCGGCGTCGTCAACGCCGTCGCTCAGGGACATGCCGGCATCGCCCCCACCGTCTATAATACGTCCCCGACCCTTGAGCCCTTGGCGGATGGTGTGACGAGCGGTCTGCAGTCCGTCGGGGCCGGAATCACCGCCGTGGGCCAGCGCGCCCAAAGCGGCGGGTTGGCGGTGAACCCCGTCGCCGGGGCCCGAACCGGGCTCCAGACCCTGCGCGACGGGAGCCTTGTGCAGGTTCGGGCCGGGTCGCTGGCGCTGGGCAAGGGCTCGCCCACCACCATCGTCGGCGTGGGCGCGCTCTCCAATGCACCTCCGCAAGGCACCTTGGCCACCGCAGGCGTGGCGAACGCCAACGCCCTGCTCAACGCCAACGTCGCTCCGCAGTAGCCAGCGTAGACACCGCCCCTGGAGTTCAGTCGCTCCAGGGGCGAGCTCCGTAACGCAACGCGTGCGGTAAATTCAGCAAGGAATACCCGTAGCAAAGTCATAGTCAGTGGAGTGTCGCCGTGGGACATCTTTCCTACCAGGGTGTTGGTTTGACGGAAGGTCAGGTCAAGACCTTCAAGCTCAGCGTGTCTGCCGCCTGTCGCAAGATGACTGCGGACCAGATCTTGGAAACGGCGGATCTTCTTCACGAGATCATACGTAAGCGTAGCCCTTGCTGCAGTACGATCACGGCCTCCGCATACGACCCATGTGTTGGCGCGGTCGCTATGGCAGGCGGGCTTTCTCAATGAGGCCGGCACGTCTAGGGCGCCGCTGCGCCGGGCTTCTGCTGGCGAGCTGCTCCACCCTCGGGGGCTGCGCGGCTGGGCATCAATTCTCCATCGCCATGACCAATCCCGGCGCGTCACAGACCGTGCTTGTGGTGGGCGACGGCGATCCGCTCGCCGACGCGGCGGTGGGCGGCGCCACTCAGGTCCAGGCGGTCACCACGGCAGCGTCGATCGCTGCGCTGGTGACGTCAGGGTCGACGGGCCAAGCCGCTGCGGTCAGGTCCCAAGCGCCGGCGACCCTCGCCCTGTCGGCGTCAAGCGTCCGACCCGCCATCTCGCCTCTCGCGCCCGTGCCCGTCACCCCTGCGACCGTCGTGGCCACGCTGACAGTTGCAGCGCCGCTGGTCCAGGCCATAAGTATCGTCCCTCCGGCGGCTGTGCAGGCCACGCCTGCGACCGTCGCAACCACGCTTGCAGCGCCAACCCCGCTACTCCAGGCCACGCTTGCAGCGCCTCTCGTGGCTGTGCAGGCCACGCCTGCGACCGTTGCGACCACGCTTGCAGCGCCAGCCCCGCTACTCCAGGCCACGCTCGCAGCGCCTCTCGTGGCTGTGCAGGCCACGCCTGCGACCGTTGCGACCACGCTCGCAGCGCCAGCCCCGCTACTCCAGGCTACGCTCGCAGCGCCAACGGCTGCAGTGCAGGTAGCGGTCACATCGCCGATGGTGCAGGTCGCGCTGTCCGCCCCGGCCGTTCAGGTCGCAGTTCCATCCAGCTCAGTGGCCGTGTCGTCAAGCACATCTGGCGTGCAGGCGAGCCTGTCGTCGCCCACTGTAACGACATCGGCCAGCGTTCCGGTTGGTACGGGGACGCTGACGCTCGCGGCATCGACGCCGGTGGCTGCGGCCGCTGTGGCGGTCACGCCCGCGCCAGCGCTGCAGGTCGTGGTGACGTCGCCGGTGTCGGCTCTGGTCCCGGTTGTCGTCGCTTCAAGCCTCGCACCGGCCCAAGCCACACTCATGGGCGTCAACAGCGCGGTCGCGCTCGCGCCGCCGTCTTCCGGTGCGCCCGCGTCAGTGGCCAGCGTGCTGAAAGCGGTGACAAGCGGGCCGGCCAAGAAGCTCAAGCACGGCTGAGCATAGATGCGTCGCCGTCAAACCCTGAGCGCCCTGCTGCTCGCGCTCTGCATGGCCGATCATGCGCTCGCAGCCCAGGCCCCTTCGATCCTGGTCCCATCCGCCCGGGCCGACCAGCAGCCCGTGTCACCCAGCTATCGCCGCCCTGTGCTCGAACCAAAGCTGCAGGCCGGCGTCGCCACACCTTCGACAGCGCCTTTCCTGCTCCGCGGCGTGCAGGTGACGGGATCCAGTCTGGCGCCCGCTGTCCTGCAGCGCGCCTACGCGCCATCGCTGGGCCGAACGGTCGATGAGGCGGGGCTGAAGGCGGTCGCCGATGCGGTGGCCGCCGCCTACGCCGCCCACTCCGACATCGCGCTCTACGGTGTCAGCATTCCCCGCCAGTCGTTCCAGGGCGGCGTGGCGCGTCTGGAGGTGACCGAAGGCTTCATCCAGGGTGCGCGGGTGAGTGCGCCTGCGGGCTCCCGGCGCAGCAACGCCTTGCTGAAGCGCTATCTGGACCGGCTGCTCGCCGAGCATCCCCTGAAGCGTTCGACCCTGGAGCGCTACAGCGCCCTCATCCGCGACATCGCCGGCCTGAACCCGACGCTGGAGTTCGCTGCGGGCACACGGCCCGGCGCCCTGGTGCTGGTCGTCTCCACCCAACCCCATACGGCCGAGGTGAGTTTCGGCGTGAACAATCGCGGCACCGCCTTCCTCGGCCGCACCCAGGTGGACGTCGATCTGGCCCTACACAGCCTGCTGAGCCAGGGCGACGACACCCATCTCACCGTGGCCTTTCCCACCGACCTGGACCGGTTCCGCTACTATGGCCTCAGCCACGTCCAGCCCCTGGGCGCGAGCGGCGCTTCGGTCCTGGCGAGCGCGGGCTATCTGCAGACGCGCCCGAGCTTTGCGGACCTGCACGGCCATGCGCTGACCCTGGGCCTCTCGGCGACGGCTCCCGTGGTGCGCCGCAATGCATCGAGCCTCTTCCTGACCGCGGGCCTCGACAGCGTGGACAGCGACAACGCGCTGCTGGGCGAAGAAATCTCCAACGACCGTGTGCGTACCCTGCGGTTCGGCGCCAGCTATGTCCGCCAGAGCGCGAAGCTGTTTTTGCTGCTGAACGGGTCCGGCAGCTTCGGCCTGAACGCGCTGGGCGCCCATGTGCTGTCGCCCCAGATCAGCGATCTCGATTTCAGCAAGTACACGCTCAAGGTCAATGCCAATATTGCGGTCCTGGACGACGTGGTGCTGCGTCTGGACGGCGCCGGACAGTACACGGCCGACCGCCTGCCTGGGTCCGAACAGTTCGCCGTCGGCGGTGACGAGTTCGGCCGGGCCTATGAGGCGGCGATTGCGGCCGGCGACCAGGGCGTCGCCGGTTCGGCGGAGCTGGCGTGGAAGCTCGCTCGGATCGCCCCAGCATCGTTGCGCGCCTCGGAGGTCTACGCCTTCACCGACGGCGGCGAGACGCGGCGGCTCGACCGGCCTGCGTCACCTGCCGCACTTCAGCAACTCGCCTCGATCGGCGGGGGCGCACGGGTCGCGGTGACCGGCCGCGCCGTGGTGCAGCTCGAGGCTGATCGTGGACTGCTCAACCCGGTCGCCACCGAGAACCATGAGAGCTGGCGAGCAGTCTTCTCGATCCGCTCGTCTTTCTGATCATCGGATTGTTGCTTGGAGTAGGGTGATCATGCCCAACTGCTGACGCCTCACGTCTTGCCAGGACGTGTTCCGGGCGCCCAGGGGGCCGCCCTTCAATCGGCAAGCGGGCGGGCTCTGGACCCCAGGGACAAGCCCTCGGGAGACGGAAGAGAGGCGGTCCCGCCTGTCCGCGTATCGGATGCGTGGCCTACGTCCTCAGCGATGCGTGACCGACGACGTTCTCCGGAGGGTCAAGCCACCTCTGGAAGACGATCGATAAGCTTGTCCAGAGTGATCGGATAGTCGCGCACGCGCACGCCACAAGCGTTGTAGACCGCATTGGCGACTGCCGCACCGACGCCGCAGAGGCCTAGTTCCCCTACGCCCTTGGCCTTCATGGGCGAGGAAACCGGATCGGTTTCGTCCAGGAAGATCACCTCCTGGTGCGGTATGTCGGCATGGACGGGCACGTGATATTCTGCCAGGTCGTGGTTGACGAAGTAGCCGATGCGCTTGTCCACGACCGCATCCTCCATCAGGGCGGCCCCCACGCCCATGGTCATGGCGCCGATCACCTGGCTGCGCGCCGACTTCGGGTTGATGATGCGGCCGGCGGCGCATACGGCCAGCATCCGCCGCACCCTGACTTCGCCCGTGACGACGTCCACGCCGACCTCCACGAAGTGGCCGGCGAAGGTGGACTGTTGGTAGGTCTTGCCGAGGTCGCCGTACTCGATCGCGTCTTCCGCCGACATCCCGCCCGCGGCCTCGGCAAGCGGCATGCTGCGCTCGCCCATGTGCACCTGGGCGTCGGCGAAGTGGACCTCGGCGGAGTTGGAGCCGAGCTTCTGCGCGACCTCGTCCCTGAGTTTCTGGCAGGCGGCGTAGACGCCGGCGGTGGAGTTGTTGCCGCCCCACTGGCCTCCCGAGCCGGAGGAGGCTGGAAAGTTCGAGTCGCCCAGGCGCACCGTAACCGCCTCCAACGGCACGCCAAGCATCTCCGCCGCCGTCTGGGCGATGATGGTGTAGCTGCCGGTGCCGATATCGGTCATGTCGGTGGAGACGATCACACCTCCGGCAGGGGTCACCTCTACCCGGGCGCCCGACTTAGTCAGCAGGTTGTTGCGAAAGCCCGCAGCGACTCCCATGCCCACCAGCGAGCGGCCCTGGCGCGTCTGGCCGGGACGGGGATTGCGCCGGCTCCAGCCGAACTTGTCGGCGCCAAGCTCCAGGCACCCGATCAAGTTGCGGTGTGAAAAAGCCCGCCCGGGCTTTTCGGGATCGACCTGGGTGTCGTTCAGGATCCGGAAGGCGACCGGGTCCATGTGCAGCGCTTCCGCCATCTCGTCCATGGCGATCTCCAGCGCCATCAGCCCAGGCGCTTCACCCGGGGCGCGCATGGCGTTGCCTTCCGGAAGGTCCAGGGTGGCGAGGTAATCGGCGGTCAGCCGGTTGGCCCCGGCGTAGAGCAGCTTGGTCTGAGAAACCGCGGTCTCCGGCTTGCCGCCAGGCAGATCGCCGGACCAGCTCTCGTGCGCGATCGCTGTTATCTTGCCACCCGTATCCGTGCCGATGCGGAGGCGCTGGACTGTCGCAGGCCTGTGGGTGGTGTTGTTCATGATCTGGGGCCTGGTCAGGGCCACCTTCACCGGGCGCCCGGCCGCACGCGCGGCGAGCGCCGCCATGACCGCGTCGCTTCGCACCCAGAGCTTGGCGCCGAAGCCGCCTCCCACATAGGTCGAGACGACCCGGATATTTTCCTTGGGCATGTTCAGGGTGGCCGCCA
>CAXTRP010000193.1:5796-6203 GCA_964246615.1 uncultured Caulobacteraceae bacterium
CAGGTCGCGCACCGCCCAGGCGATCATCTGATTGGAGGTCCAGAGCGTCAGCTTGTCTCCGTTCCAGACCGCGAGCGTGGCGTGCGGCTCCATCATGGAATGGCTCTGGTCGGGGGTGGAGTAGCTGCGGTCGATCTTGACGGGTGCAGCGGCGAAGGCCGCTTCGAAGTCGCCGACGCGATCGACGGCCTGGCTGCCGCTGCCCTCTCCACTGCTGGCGCCCTTGGGCGGGACATGGCCGACCTGCTGAGCGAGGTCGAAGCGGCCGGGTTCGCGCTGGTAGTCGATGCGGATCAGCTTGGCGGCGGCCCGGGCGTTCTCGAAGCTGTCGGCCACCACGATGGCCACCGCCTGGTCATAGTGCTCAACTTCCTGGCCGCCGAGCAGGGCGGCGGTGTGGTCTTTCG
>CAXTRP010000194.1:0-5238 GCA_964246615.1 uncultured Caulobacteraceae bacterium
CGAACGACTTCCAGAGCGCGCGGGAGAAGCCCGTTGGATCGTTTGCGTCGCGAAGCGCGCGCATGAGGCCGACGCCTGCCTGCTCGGCCATGAACGGGCGAGCGGTATCGGCCAGCATCGCCTGGTCTTCGTTGAGGAACAGCGGCACGACGATCAGGCTCCAGGCAGCTCTAGGATGCGCTTGGCGACGATGTTCAGCTGGATCTCCGAAGTGCCGCCCTCGATGGAGTTCGCCTTGGTGCGCAGCCATGCCCGGGCGGCCGCCCCGCCGTAGGACGCCTCGCTCTCCCACTCCAGCGCGTCGGACCCGCCCGCCGCCATGACCAGCTCGTGCCGCGCCTTGTTCAGCTCGGTTCCGTAATACTTCATCATCGAGGGCTGGGCCGGATGCGCCTTGCCGGCCTTCAGCTCGTCGATGAACCGCTCGGACATGGCCCGGAACGCCGACGACCGGACCTCGAACAGGGCGATGCGGGCGCGCAGGATGGGGTCGTCCAGCCGCCCGTCCGCCTCCGACCCCAGCGCCTCCAGCGCGATCTCCGGCAGGCCTTTCCCGCCGCCTCCGTCCAGGCCCATGCCGGAGATCATCTCGCGCTCATGGCCCAGCAGGTATTTGGCCACGTCCCAGCCGCGGTTCAGCTCACCCACCAGGTTGGCCTTGGGCACGGCCACATCGTCGAAGAAGGTCTCGCAGAAGGGCGAGTTGCCCGAGATCAGCAGGATCGGCTTCGTGGTGACCCCAGGGGTCGCCATGTCGAACAGCAGAAATGAGATGCCGCCCTGCTTGGCCGCCTTGTCAGTGCGCACCAGGCAGAAGATCCAGTCCGCCTTGTCGGCGTAGCTGGTCCAGACCTTCTGGCCGTTGACGATGAAGTGGTCGCCGCGATCTTCTGCAGAGGTCTGCAGCCCGGCGAGGTCGGACCCTGCACCAGGCTCCGAATAGCCCTGGCACCAGCGGATTTCACCCCGCGCGATCTTGGGCAGGTGCTCCAGCTTCTGCGCCTCGCTGCCGTACTTAAGCAAAGCCGGCCCGAGCATGGAGATGCCGAAGGAGTTCAGCGGATTGCGGCAACCAAGCCGGGCCATTTTGGCGTGCAGCGCCTTGGTCTCCGCGGGCGTCAGACCGCCGCCGCCGTAAGCCTTGGGCCAGTCCGGCACGGTCCAGCCGCGCCCGGCCATGCTGTCGAGCCATTGGCGCTGCGGCGCGCTCAGCGACTGCTGACGGCCACCCCAGACAACGTCCGCGTCGGATCGGAAGGGGGTCCGCATCTCTGCGGGGCAGTTGGCCTCCAGCCAAGCGCGGGTCTCAGCGCGAAAGGTCGCTATGGAATCGACCGGTGCGTTCATCCGTTGAACTTCGCGTTTTCCGCCGCCTTGGACTTGAGCAAGGCCGACATGCGGAAGGCCTTGTCCATGTACGGGGCGTGCGTCTCCAATCCTTCGACCACCTTGGCGAGACCCACGGTGTCGGCCCAGAACATCGGGCCGCCGGTGTAGCTTGGCCAGCCGTAGCCGTTCAGCCAAACCACATCGATGTCGCTCGCGCGCTGGGCCATCTTTTCCTCAAGGATCAGCGCGCCCTCGTTGACCATGGGATAGAGCAGCCGCTGCAGGATCTCCTCGTCGCCGATCTCGCGCTGCTGTTCGCCGGAGTTCTTGGCGAAGTCGCGGATAATCTGCTGCACCTCGGGTGAGACGGTGCGATTGCGCTTCTCGTCATAGTCGTAGAAGCCACGTCCGTTCTTCTGGCCGCGGCGATCGCGCTCACAGAGCACGTCGCGGATGGTCGCGCCCTTCGACGTCTCCTTGTTCCAACCGAGGTCCAGGCCCGCCAGGTCGCTCATCTGGAACGGCCCCATGGGAAAGCCGAAGTCCAGCAGCATTTGGTCCACCCGATCGTAGGGCGCGCCCTGGAGGATCAGCTTGAACGCTCCACGCTGGCGGGGCGATAGCATTCGGTTGCCGATGAAGCCGTCGCAGACGCCCGCCACTACCGCGATCTTGCCGACCTTCTTGGCGAGCGCCATGGCGGTAGCCAGCACCGCCGGCGCGGTCTTGGCGCCGCGTACGATCTCCAGCAGTCGCATGACGTTGGCGGGAGAGAAGAAGTGCAAGCCGAGCACGGCCTCCGGCCGCTTCGTCGCCCCGGCGATCTCGTCGATGTTCAGGTAACTGGTGTTGGACGCCAGGATCGCACCCTGTTTGACGATGCCGTCCAGGCGGCCGAACACCTCCTTCTTCACGTCCATGTTCTCGAATACGGCCTCGATCACGAGGTCACAGTCGGCAAGGTCGTCATAGGAGAGGGTCGGCGTCAGCTTGCCCATGGCGGCTTCCACCTGCTCGCCGGTCAAACGGCCGCGCTTGGCGGTGTTTTCGTAGTTCTTGCGGATCACGCCGACGCCACGGTCCAGCGGCGCCTGCTCGCGCTCCACCATCACCACCTCGATCCCGGCGGAGAGGAAGTTCATGGCGATGCCGCCACCCATGGTGCCGGCGCCCAGGATGCCGACCTTGCCGATCGGAAGCAGCTCGGTGTCCTTCGGCAGGTCGTCGATCTTGGCGGCCGCGCGTTGGGCGAAAAAGTTGTGGCGCAGCGCCGCCGACTGTGTGCCCGACACCAGTCTTATGAACAGCTCGCGCTCTTTCTTGACGCCCTCCGGAAATGACAGGTCGACGGCGGCTTGGACGGCCTGGATGCAGGCCTCAGGCGCCTCGAAGCCTTTCAGCCGGCGGGCGTTTTCCTGGCGGAAGCGGTCGAACACGCCAGGGTCGGTCCCGGAGATCTTGTCGGTGCGCTTTCTGGAGACCGGATGCTCGCTGCGCCCCGCCACCTCGCGGGCGAAGGCGATGGCGTCTGCCTCAAGCGAGCCCTCGCCGACGATCCTGTCGATGAGGCCGAGGCCTTGCGCCTTCTTGGCCGATATCGGATCACCGGAAACGATCATCGGCAGCGCGGCCTCGACCCCGATGACCCGGGGCAGGCGCTGGGTGCCGCCAGCGCCGGGCAGAAGGCCGAGCTTCACCTCGGGCAGGCCGACCTTCGCCGAAGCGACCGCGACCCGATAATGGCAGCCCAGGGCCACTTCCAGTCCGCCGCCGAGCGCTGTGCCGTGGATGGCGGCGACCACCGGCTTGGTGCACGCCTCGATCAGGTCCACGACCTCCGGCAGGCCGGGCTCCACCGGCGGCTTGCCGAACTCGGTGATGTCGGCGCCGGCGAAGAAGGTCTTGCCGTGCCCCACGATTACGACAGCCTTGATGCTGTCGTCCGACGCCGCGATCGTCATGGCGTCGGCCAGACCTTGGCGCACGGCCGCGCCAAGCGCGTTGACCGGCGGATTGTCGCTTGCGACGACGAGCACATCCCCGTCCTTGTGGGTCGTGACGATCGTCATGGTTCATCTCCTGCAAGCGTCGTTTGTCGTGGCGGCGGCCAGACAGGCTTCGGCCAGCCCGGCTTTGAAGCCGCATCCACCGACGACCCGTTAGGGGCCGCCAGCGCGCAACCATCATCGAAGTGGCAGCATACCGAATTTACGAGGCTTGGCGAGACCTAGGCGCGGCGCTGTAACACACCGCGATAAGAAGGTCCGTCTCGTCCCCGGCAGCGCCCCGCTGTCTCGCTTCCCGTTCAGGGCTCGGGCTCGTAAGCATTCCCGCCTGGGATGCTGGCGGCATACCTGATGTTGGATCGTGCTGTGGCGTGGGGCGGCGCGATGGGGCAAGATCGGCTCATGGACCCAAGTTCGCCGGACCCTCCCGCGATCGATGCACCGGCTGCGGAGCCCACGCGGTTCGAGCGCAAGCGCGAACTGATTTTGGACGCGGCCACCGCCCTGATCAACGAACGGGGCGTCAAGGGCATGACCTTCGTGGAGGTGGCCCAGCGGGTGAGCCTGAACACCGCCAGCGTCACCTACTACTTCCGCCTGAAGGAGCAGCTGGCCGCAGCGGTGTTCGAGATGACGCTTTCGCGCCTGCAGGCCATGGCGCGCGAAGCCGGCGAGCAGCCCGATCCCCGATCGCGGGTCGCACGCTTCCTGACGTTGAACTTCGAACTGCAAGCCCGGATCAGACGCGGCGAGGAACGACCGATCGCCGTGCTGTCGGACATGCGCGCCCTGGACGAGCCGGCGCGCGGACCGCTGACCCGTCACTACTCGGCGATTTTCCGCAGCATGCGCGACTTCTTCGGGCCCTCGGACACCGCCATCCACAAGGCGCTGCAGACCGCCCGGACCCAGGCCCTGCTGGAGAACGTCTTCTGGCTTCCCGCCTGGCTCAGCCGCTATTCGCTCGGCGACTATGACAGGGTCCGCCGACGCCTGTTCGAGGTGTTCGATCGCGGGCTGGCTGCGGACGGCGCAATCTGGGAGCCTCCGCCGCTAGACCTCGGCCCCGGCGATCCGGCGCTGGACGCCGGTCGCGCCAACTTCCTGCGCGCCGCGACCCGGCTGATCAGCGAGCGCGGCTATCGCGGGGCCTCGGTGGAGCGCATCGCCCTGGAGCTGAAGGTGACCAAGGGCAGCTTCTACCATCACATGGAAGCCAAGGACGACCTGGTGCTGGAATGCTTCGCGCGAAGCTACGAGCGGGTGTCCCAGGCCCAGCGCGCCGGCGACGCGGCGGGCGGAACGCAGTGGCGCAGGCTGTCGGCGGCCATCGCCGCCCTGCTCGACATCCAGTTCTCCGGCGACTGGCCCCTGCTGCGGACCACAGCGTTGCAGACCCTGCCGATCGAGGTGCGCTCCGAGGTGGTGGAGCGCTCCAACCGCATGGCGCTGCGCTTCGCCGGCGCCCTGGCGGATGGGATCACCGAAGGCTCGATCCGGGCGGTGGACCCCATGATAGCCAGCCAAGCCATCATGGCCACGCTGAACGCCGCCAACGAGCTTCACAACTGGGCCTCCCCCTGGAGCGGCGATCAGGCGGTGGCTCTCTACGCCTCCACCCTGGCGTTCGGCCTGTTCGACGACCGGGCCCTTGGCGACCCGCTGCGTCCCGCCCGCCCGCGCGCAGGCGGGCGAGGCCTGGGAGCCGGCGATGAGGCGACTCGGTAGGCGTATCCTGGCCGAGGTTGACGGTCCCAGACATACGCTTCCATCAGTAAGGACACGCAGAGCATGACCGCCTCGCCCCTGGAGACCCTGCAGGCTGAGATCGGCCGCGCCTATACGTCGGACTGGATCGTTGTGGATCAACCGATGATCGACCGCTTCGCCGAAGTGACGGGTG